>JARFPM010000043.1 GCA_030444405.1 Nitrospira sp. | reverse complement strand
GGCTGTCGGCCGACGGCTCCAGCGACATGAGGCGGCCGATCTGTCGTTCCACCGGATTCAGGGCGATGACCGGATGCCGACCTCTCCCCGCTGAGGGTTGGACAACCGCCTCGTCATTGAAACGAAGACCTCCACCACGGATCGCGGTAAATAATTCATCCGTGGAAGGGTTGAAAATGCTTGCCACGACAGGCTGACCCCATTCTACGAGGGCGACAGAAATGCAAAACTCCGGTTCACCACTGATGAACGCCTTGGTCCCGTCTATTGGGTCAACCACCCAGACTCGTCGCTTCTGAAGTCGGTCCAGACCATCAGGCGATTCCTCTGAGAGCCATCCATCCTGAGGAAATGCCGCGCTCAGGCGAGATTGGAGCACCTCATTCACGGCCAAGTCCGCCGAGGTCACCGGCGAGTTGTCAGGCTTCTGAATCGTCTCAAAGCCGTCGACGGCAAACCGTAAGGCTTTCGACCCGGCATTCCGAACCACGTCGATGAGAACCTCGAGTTCGTAATCCCATCCCATGACGGAAGAGTAGCAGGCCTGGAGACAGATGAAAAGAATCAACCGTATCAGTCGCTTGACCTGGCCTCCGAATCTGGGTACAAGCAGGTCACGATGAAACTGGTCCAGAAACGGTCGAAGAAGACGGGGCTCTCGCCAGGGACGCTCATTCACATTGGCGAACAGCGAACCGAGACCGTGACGATTACCCTGTTTAATTATGCCGGTGCCCGATGCGAAGAGCATGTCGTTACAGACGTGAATGAGCTTCACCCGCCTTCGGACGAAACTGTGACCTGGATCAATGTCGGAGGCGTGCATAAAGTCGACATTTTGGAAGCCTTCGGAAAACATTTTGGCCTTCACCCCCTTCTGCTGGAAGACATCGCCAACACGGACCAGCGTCCGAAGCTCGATGACTATGAGACCTATTTCCTTCTCGTCATGAAGATGCTGATGACCTCTGAGCGAGGGGACATTGTGGTCGAACAGGTGAGTTTCGTCCTTGGACGCAATTATGTCCTTTCGTTTCAGGAAGACGGGGCGGATGTCTTCCACTCCGTGCGTGATCGTCTGAGGGGCGGCAAGGGGCGCCTTCGGCAAAATGGGTCGGATTATCTGCTCTATGCGCTCATTGATGCCGTGGTCGATCGATATTTTGCGGTGCTCGAAATGCTCGGAGAACGGATCGAATCGCTGCAAGAGAGAGTGATAGCCGATCCGAAACCGGATACGCTCAAAGATATTCACGCCCTCAAACGGCAGCTGTTGTTCGTGCGTCGCGCCGTGTGGCCGCTACGGGAAGCGATCAACAACCTGTCTCGTTCGGAATGCCCCTTTTTGCATGAGCCCACCAAGGTCTTTTTTCGAGACGTCTACGACCATGTGGTGCAGATCGTCGACACGATCGAGACATTGCGTGAAATGGTCTCGGCGAGCCTCGATATCTATCTTTCAAGCGTCAGCTATCGGCTGAACGCCGTCATGCGGATCCTCACGGTGATCACCACGATTTTCATGCCGCTCACCTTTATTGCGGGTATCTACGGCATGAATTTCGAGTATATGCCGGAGTTGAAATGGGCTTGGGGCTACCCGATCGTGCTGGGCATCATGGGAGTCGTGGCGGCCGTGATGCTGATCGGGTTTCGCCGAAAAAAATGGCTGTAGAGGAGATAAGAGGGCTACTCTTGAACCTCGACTTTATCCACAAAATAGGTGGTGTCACCGAAGCAGGTGGTCGGAATGTAGCGATACTCCTTATAATGAAGAATTATGCGCTTCCCCATTACCTCTGATAATTGTGTGGCAACTTTATCGTCCGAGATCGTAAATTGCCAGAGAACAGGTGCCGTTCCCGGCACAGTCGTCATCGCCAACTCTCCCTCATGCGTCTTACAAAGCCAGCCCTTCGTAGAAAATTTTTGAATGTACCCAGCTCGGCTTCCATCGGAATAGGTCCAGTTGAACACGACAATCAAGTAGGCGGCACCGAGAAAGAGAAGGAAGGTCACGAACAATTTCACAGCTATCTCCTCAGTTATGGATGGACGTCACTAAACAACCATGGAGCCTCAGTCTTTCGACGAGATTCATAGGCCGTGATTGCATGCTCATGCTGGAGCGTGAGGCCGATCGAATCAAGCCCTCGATAGAGGCAATCCTTACGGAAGGGGTCGATCTCGAACCGATAGGCAGTCCCTTTTGGGGTCGTGACCGTTTGGCGGCCCAGATCGACCGTAAGCCGGTAACCCTCAGTGCTGAGTGCTTGATTCAGCAGCGACCCTACTTCTTCGGCTTTCAAAACGACCGGGAGAATGCCGTTCTGAAAGCAGTTGTTATAGAAGATGTCTGCAAAACTCGGCGCGATGATGCACCGGAACCCCTGATCCAGGAGAGCCCAAGGAGCATGCTCGCGCGAAGAACCACAGCCGAAATTGTCTCGGGTTAAGAGGATCGTCGCGCCCTGGTACCGTGGCTGGTTCAAAAAGAAGGATGGATCAGGAGAGCCGTCTGTTCGTTTCCGCCAATCAAAAAATAGACCTTCGCGCAGCCCCGTGCGCTTGATCGTCTTCAAAAACTGCTTGGGAATCACCTGATCAGTGTCGACGTTCACGCGATCCAGAGGAGCAACGAGACCGGTTAGTGTCGTGAAAGGTTCCATGACGTTGTCAGCTCCAGTGCCGGATATCAACAAAGTGTCCTTCAACTGCTGCGGCGACCGCCATGGCCGGCGACACCAGGTGGGTGCGACCTCCGGCTCCCTGGCGCCCCTCAAAGTTCCGATTACTTGTAGAGGCACAGCGCTCGCCGGGCTTCAGCACATCGGCATTCATCGCGAGACACATGCTGCAGCCGGCCTCCCGCCACTCGAACCCCGCTTCGCGGAACACCCGGTCCAGCCCCTCCGTCTCCGCCTGTTGCTTGACGAGCCCCGATCCTGGAACCACCATCGCGTGTACGGTCTTCGCGACCTTCTTGCCCTTCGCGAAACTGGCAGCGAGCCGAAGATCTTCGATCCTCGAGTTCGTGCAGGATCCGATGAAAACCTTGTCGATTTTGATGTCCGTAATCGGCATATTGGGTGAAAGTCCCATGTAGGCCAATGCCCGTTCGGTGGCACTCTTCGTTTTCTCGTCCGACATCGTTCGGGGATCCGGAACATTCTGGTCCACCCCTACAACCATACCGGGACTGGTGCCCCAGCTGACCTGCGGCGCAATCTGTTCCGCTTCCAATGTCACCGTCATATCATAGTTGGCATCAGTATCGGTCTTGAGTTGTTGCCATGCCCGAACTGCCTGTTCGAAGAGATCCCCTTTTGGAGCGAGTGGCCGCCCCTTGATATAGGCAATCGTCTTCTCATCGGGAGCCACGATGCCGGCACGAGCCCCGGCCTCGATTGACATGTTACAGAGGGTCATACGACCCTCCATACTGAGGGCGCTAATTGCCGAACCGGTATATTCGATGACATAGCCGGTCCCTCCTGCAGTACCGATCTTCCCAATGATCGCAAGGATAATATCCTTGGCTGAGCAGCGGTCTGAGAGCGCGCCATCGACGCGTATTTCCATCGTCATAGGCCGCTTCTGCACTAAACATTGCGTGGCCAACACGTGCTCCACTTCACTCGTCCCGATGCCGAACGCCAGGGCACCAAACGCGCCATGGGTGGACGTGTGGGAGTCGCCACAGACGATCGTTGTGCCAGGGAGAGTGAATCCCTGTTCCGGGCCGATGACATGAACGATGCCTTGGCGGATGTCGCTCATGTTGAAAAGGGTGATGCCGAAATCCTTGCAGTTGTCTTCGAGTGTTTGAATCTGAAGGGCACTCACCTGATCGGCGATCCCAAGCCGCCGGTCTGTGGTGGGGACATTATGATCCGGTACAGCAAGCGTTGCGGCAGGTCGTCGTGGACGGCGTCCCGTAAGCTTCAACCCTTCAAAGGCCTGAGGGGAGGTCACTTCATGAACCAATTGTCGATCGATGTAGAGCAATGTCGTTCCGTCCGGTTCTGACCGAACGACATGCGAATCCCAAATCTTATCGAACAAAGTCTTGCCAGCCATCTGCACTCCTGTTTCGTTCCGCGAACGCGCCATTATACAGAGAAGCCCCATGGTTTTGACAAGGTGTCCCTGAAGCTTGCCCCGCCTCGCCAGACGTGCTACCACCACGCTCGTGAAAATGCTGCCGTGGGACGAACCACGTATTGTGGAGTGGAGTCAGCTGTTGCTGGACAGCTATCGTCATTGGACAGGAAAAGACCTGATCGACCGGACACATATCGCAAGACAGCAGGCACGTATGTTGTTCGAAGCATCCTTCGTCGTCGTGTCACACGGCGTGGAGCCGGACCCGATCTTGAACTATGGCAATCAAACCGCCTTGGATTTGTGGGAACTGTCCTGGGGGCAATTCATCAAGACGCCGTCCCGACTCACGGCCGAGCCGGATGATCGGGTCGAACGAGAGCGGATGTTGACGCAAGCAAGGGCCAAGGGCTACTACGACGGATATCGAGGAGTGCGAATCTCTTCAACGGGAAGGCGCTTCCGCGTCGAGCAAGCCTTAATCTGGAACGTGATCGATCCTGCCGGAAGCCCTATCGGGCAAGCAGCGACGTTCTCACAATGGTCCAACCCGTCTTGATTTAGGAGGAGAGTCACGAAAAGATTGATGCGGAACTTCAGGCCTCTATTGAGGGCTGAAGATTCGTCGAAAGAAGGGGACGTCAGGTCCAGAGTTCGAGAGGGCCGTGGTTTGCGATGCCCTGAAGCAGGTCTCGGGTTGTAAGGATGCCGACGAGACAACGATTGTGGTCCAAGATCGGAACAGCATGAATTTGTTCATCCAGCATGACGCGGGCAATTTCCCGGATTTCTGTCACGGCTGTCGCAGAAACAACTCGGGAAGTCATAATTTCAGCCAATCGCCGCCTGGAAGCCTGTCGCTTATCGGCTGCCGTGATAAGTTCCGGAACATGGTTGAGTAGGTCACCATGCGACACCATCCCGACGAGAGTGTCGTGCATCGATGTAACCGGGATATGGTGGAATCCTTTGTGTAACATGCTCGCCCAGGCGTCAAGCAAGGTACTGTCGGATGGAAGAGAGAACACCGGAGTGCTCATCAGATCACGCGCCAGGATCGCAGGTTTCAGGTGTGGCTGTTCGGTGCTCTGCCGTTGATAAGCCGTTTGCGCTGCCAAGGCTGAGCGATCCAAGGAAGAGGAGCGTTGGCCATGATGCTCCCCCTCTCCAACGGGTTCGGCGCGGCCAATCCGTGGGCCAACCGGCTTGATCGGATACGTCTCCACGATTCCATTGACTGCCAGAATGATGGGCATGTTGCAGCTCCTCAACTGCCGTATCGGAATCTTCGGGAAATACTTAAGCCGAGGATGCCGCAAAAGCCCTCCAGCATCGTTCTTGCGAAGCACCGCGCCTCTCGGCGGGGTTTAGATCGGATCAGTAGTGTCGAGGGCGATAGCGGCAGCACTCTTCGAAGCGGGATTGTGTTGTGCAATATTACGGTTCCTGCAACCGCGGCGATTCCAAATCGGTTGCTTCCGTTTTGAGCCCTATGCTATAAGAATCGCCGTGTGACGTGGTGAGTGTCGACAACCGATTGCATAGATTGACGAAGGGTGCACGTTAGCAAAAGCCTGCACGTCCTCCAAAGTTTGGCATCATACATTTCATCATCCTCTATTTATCTCTTCTTTTCTCGCAAGGAGGGTAGTCATGGGCAAGACATTGTTGGCGGTCTTCCTCGGCCTTGGGATGGTATTAGCCGGGGCTTCGGGTTCGTATGCGCTTCAAGCAGGTGGTGTGGAGACCGGTGATCTTGAAACCGGTTCTGTCGTCGGCCAGCCGTTTAAGGAACTGACCGTGGATGCTTCGTTCTTTGCCGTTGAAATTGGAAACGTGAAAACGTGGTATCCACCCATGACCGTGATCGATTTTAAATCGCGTCCAGGTGCCCCAGTTTTATTGAAGGTGACGAATAACGCGACGGCTGAGCACGGGTTCCAGCTCGGCGCCGCCGTGAATCAAGCGGCACCGACTGTCTTGCATACCAAGATCGTGCTCAAGCCAGGGGAAACGCAGTATATCGGTATTCCAACCAGCGATTTGTTTTACGCAGCGGGGAGTGTCCTCGAATATCGTTGCCACCTCCATCCGGCCCATGTCGGCGGCAAGCTGCTCATGCTCAAGTAATCCATTTCAATTCGGACAGTGAAAAGGCCTCGGTGAAGCTCACCGTGGCCTTTTTCATTTTTAACTAGAAGAGCTCAAAGCAAAGGGCCCTGGTTCCGCATGGAACCAGGGCCCTTAAAATACAATCACTTGAAGAGGGTCAGTTTCTTACGCCACTCCACACTTTGGCGGGATCAATTGCTTTATCGGGATTCAACGTCTTCGCCCTTTCCAGAAGCACATCCGTCGTTTCAGGATAGAGAGGGTCTGAAATGCAACAATTATCAACGGGGCAAACCGCAGCACACTGCGGTTCGTCAAAGTGACCAACGCACTCGGTGCAGCGGTCATGTGCGATGACATAAATATTGTCGCCAACTCCCTGCCCGTCGCCAACGTGATGGCCCTTGGTCTCAGCGTCACTCCTGGTTTCAAAGATCGCTTCATTAGGACATTCCGGCAGACATGCTCCACAAGAGATGCATTCGTCCGTAATCAATAATGCCATGACCCAAGCCTCCTTCTGACTCCAAAAGACTGACTATAGAACGTTGACAAGTTCACGCGGCTCACACCATAGTGCTTCCCTCGGCGTATGGTGAGTCTGTACGCGGAGAGGCATTTTATTCCGCGATTCTTTTCTAAGTCAACTGAACGGAATCCGGTCAGAAGACCTAGCTCACTCTTCTGCATGGGTCATTGGGCCCAGCAGAAAAAGAGACCGTCGGACATCATCAATGGCATCTGATCAAGCCCAGGTGAACAATCGAGAGCAGCGGAAGAAGCGGATCATCATGATGATTCTGCTCGCCCTTCTCCTGATGAGCGCCTCAGTGTTCCTCGTTGAGCGCAAGGAATCGAGCATCATCGTCGTCACGTTCCCGAGCGGTGTTGAGCTAGAAGCCGAAGTGGCGGACACGCCGGAGAAGTTGCTCTTTGGGCTTGCTTTTCGCGATGCATTGCCTCCAAGCGGTGGCATGCTTTATATCTTTGAGCAAAACGGGATGCATCGCGTGACGACCAGGGAATATCGATTCCCCATCGACATTCTCTGGGTGGACGAGAGTCATCACGTGGTGCATATGTTGGAACATGCAGAACCATGTGCGAAAGACCCGTGCACCTTTTTCGGGCCACCACCGGAAGAGGCTCGGTATGTGATACAGGCAGAATCAGGCTTCATTAAGAAAGCAGGAGTTGCAATAAACGATGAGCTCAAGTATGCCCTTCGCATGTAGAGGGTAGAGACAGAGGACCTACGCACGATGGATGAGTTTCAAAAGGTTGCACAGATCGATGAGTTGCCTCCGGGAAAGTCGAAGATTGTCAAGATCAACGACCGCCCGATCGCGTTGTTCAACGTCGAGGGAAAGTTGTACGCCATCCATAATAGCTGCCCCCATGAGGGAGGGCCGCTTATTGAGGGAAGACTCAAAGGGTATGTCATTGCCTGTCCCTGGCATGATCTGGCGTTCGATATCAGAAATGGGCAAGGCATCGACGGCGGCGGTTACTGTGTGGGAAGCTATCAAGTCCGGGTGGAAGGGAACGATATTCTGATCGGCCCTCGGCGGAAAATATAGAAGGGAAATCCGGCTGAACTGTTTGTCTTCTCGACACGGATCAGGATATCGACGTGAGTACTTCTAGCATCGATCACAGCCCTGCTTTGGACGGCAGCGACTGCCGCAAGGTCACGGTCGACCAGTCGTTCTTCATTCGTCTATGGGAAGATCGCACTAGAGGTGAACAATGGGTGCCGTCGTACGACACCCAAGGACTTGCCCTTCTCAGTGATGAGTTTCTCCGCATCGCGAGCAATAACGCTGTGGAAAACGGGCAGCGCATCTTCGAGTTTAAAGCCGTGCAGTCAGGGGATTATCAGCTGGTGTTCGAAAAGCGCATGGGATGGAAATTTACCGCGGAAGATCGACGGTTGTTCAGAATAGAAGCAGGGCCGTCATCCAGGACTTGAGCCAATGCCCGACATCGCGTTCATCAATGGCCGCTTTCTTCCATGGGAGGAGGCGACCGTTTCCATCGATGATCGAGGGTTCCAATTCGGAGATGCCGTTTACGAAGTGATCCGGACCTATCGAGGTAGGCCGTTCGAGCTTACCGCGCATCTTGCTCGGTTGGATCGGAGTGCAAAAGAACTCTCGTTTCGCCAACCATATACCAGGGATCAATGGACACAGTGGATTCAACAAGGACTTAGTCTGGCTGGCTATCAAGATGCCAAGATCTATATCCAGGTTACCAGAGGGGTGGCTCCTCGTGAGCATAGTGTTCCATCCGATATTCTTCCGACGGTCGTCATGACCATCAGGAAGTTTCATCCCCTGGCACCAGAAGTCCGCCGCGCCGGCGTAACCGCATGTACCAGGGAGGATCTTCGATGGGGGCGGTGTGATATCAAAAGCGTCAACCTTCTGGCCAACGTCCTTGCCCGTGAAGAGGCAAAGAAGGCCGGCGTCTTCGAAACAATTTTGGTCAGAGATGGCTTCGTCATGGAGGGGGCACTGAGCAATGTCATGGCTGTTCAGGGTGGGGTTGCCCTGACGGCCCCCGAAGGTCCGCGAATTCTATCCGGCGTTACACGGACCGTGGTGTTGGAGTTGGCGAAAAAGGATGGCATCGTGATCGAAGAACGATTCATACCAGTCGACGTTCTGTACCGCGCGGATGAGGTATTTCTGACCGGAACCACGCTTGAAGTGCTCGGGGTTGTCCAGATCGATGGGAAAACCATCGGCTCCGGCCAACCGGGTCCTATCACAAAAACGCTGGCTGCTCGCTGGGCGTTGTTGACCGGCTAAGACCCCCACCCTTGCTTTGCAATGGGGTGCATGGTATGTTGCGGCTTCTGTAAGTGGGCTCATGCCCACTTTTTTGTTTGGACACATGTCAAAGGAAAATGGGTTGAGCATACCGGGCACTGGTCCGCAGCCGGTTGCCGACCGGTTACGCGAAGTTATATCGCCGATTCTATGGACGCTCGGGCTTGAATTGGTTGATGTGGTGCATGTGGGGCAAGGTCCTCGCTCGGTCGTTCGCGTTCTGATCGATAAATCAGGTGGAGTCAGCATTGCAGACTGTGAACAGGCACATAAGGTCCTAGGACCGGCACTCGACGTGGCCGATCCGTTCCCCCATGCCTATACCCTTGAAGTCTCTTCTCCGGGTCTGGATCGGCCCTTCAAGAGATCTCAAGACTATCAACGGGCAATTGGAAAAGAGGTGAGTCTCAAACTTCGACAACCGTTCGAAGGCCAGTGGAGGATCACCGGGCAACTGGTGCAAGTGGATGAGCAGGCAGTAGTCCTGACTGTGGCCGCAATGCGGCCACCCCAGACCGTGAGACTGAGTCGAGACATGATTGCTGAGGCCAAGCTGGTCGTGAAGATTTAGGGATTGGAGAGTCGGAGATGGTACGCGGTAACCGGATGCAGGAGCGTGACGTATGAACCGAGAACTGATCTCAGTGATCGACGAAATCGGGCGTCAGAAAGGAATTGACAAGGCCCGAGTCATCGGAGCCATTGAATCTGCCCTGCAGACAGCCGCGAAGAAACGCTTCGGCCAAGCCGAGAACATTCAAGTAGAGATCGACCCAAAAACCGGGGAAATTTCCGTCGTTTCCAAGAAAACCATTGTAGAAACGGTCAGCAATCCCAAAGCGGAGATCTCCCTTCAAGAAGCCCGGCAATACGATACTGAAGCGGAGATCGGGGACGAAATCGGATCCCTGATCGAAATGAATGAATTGGGGAGGATTGCCGCACAAACGGCCAAACAAGTCATCTTCCAAAAGGTGCGTGAGGCGGAATGGGAAGCGGTTCAAAAAGAGTATTCGACGCGTCAGGGGGATCTCGTTACGGGCATCATTCTCGGCATGGAACGCCGGAATTACCTTGTGGATCTCGGAAAGACCGAGGCCATCCTGCCGATTCAAGAGCAGATTCCGCGTGAAACATATCGGCGCGGCGATCGTGTGAAGGCAATGTTGCTGGAGGTGCGTCGTACGCCCAAGGATGTCCAAGTCATTCTGTCCCGTAGCCATCCACAGTTCGTGGCGAAGCTCTTTGAGCTCGAAGTGCCGGAAGTCATGGAAAAGATCATCGAAATCAGATCGGTCGTTCGGGAGCCGGGAGACCGGACGAAGATCGCAGTCACGTCACGTGAAAAAGCCGTGGATCCGGTGGGGGCCTGCGTGGGCATTAAAGGCTCCCGCGTGCAGGCGGTCGTTCGTGAGTTGCGTGGCGAAAAGATCGATATCATTACCTGGACCCAGGATCCGCGAGTCTTTATTGCCGAAGCCTTGAACCCTGCGACGATCGAAAAGGTAGGGATCGACGAAGAGAAGAAATCGGCGCTCGTGGTCGCAGCCGATTCGCAATTGTCGTTGGCTATCGGTAAAAACGGTCAAAATGTCCGGCTTGCGGCGCGTCTGACGGGATGGAAGATTGATATCATCAGCGCCACTGAATACGAAAAAGAAAAAGTAGAACGCGATAAGGAGATTAAGGCAGCGCTCGCAGAGGAAGCCGAGGCTCAACGACTGCAAGAAGAAGCGCGGCAGGCTGCCAGAGCTCAGGAAGCAACGAGCGGATAGGATACGGAACCGTCCCATGGCCATGCGTGTATACGAACTCGCGAAAAAGTTAGGAATCGAAAATCGAATGCTCATCCCCGAGCTCAAGAAGATGGGAGTGTCGGTTTCCTCTCATAGCAGTACGCTCGACGATGGGATCGTTCAAAAAGTGTTGGATAAGCTGGGCTCAAAATCGAAAGGCCAGGGCACAGGAATCGAAGGAGAGCTGAGTGCAAAGTCGGCGGAGAACGCAAGTCACGGGAAGGCCGTGGCGGCAAGGAGCCACGTCGTCGAAGAACCGCCCAAGCCCGACAAGCGCCGTATTCTGATCAAGCGAAAGAAAGAAGATGAACCGACCGAGGCCATTTCTTCGGCTCCGATCGTTGAAGGTGAACGTTTGCCGCAGCCGGCGCTCCCCATCACCGTGCCTACACCGCCCCCACCCGCCGAGCATCCAAGTAGTGGTGGCCTAGTCGATCGCAGCCTTCCAGCGGAAGAAGGTCCGGGCGAGATTTCTGCACCCACACCGGCTCCACTCGTTGCGAAGCCGGAGGAGGCGCCGGCAAAGCCGACCGTCGCTCCGTCAACGACCGGGGCGCTGACTCTGGAGCCTGTCACGGGCAAAAAGAAAAGCATGGCATTCGAGGCCATCGAGGCAGAGGCACAAAAGGACAAGCTTAAGAAAGCACGAAAACCGGGTCGCCCCAAGGATGAGCAGCAAGACGTGAAATTCCGTGAGGACGCCGCTCGCTGGCAAGACCTTCGTGCGATTCCGGTGCAGCGACGGGATGATCGATCCAAGCATGTCCACCATAGCACCACGGCAGAAATCACCAAGCCACGCCGGAAGAGCGTGAAAGTCACCCCGCGGACGACGGTAAAAGAATTCGCCGAGTTGATCGGTCAACGGCCGGCGGACATCGTTCGGAAGTTAATGGACATGGGGCAAATGCTGACGTTTCATCAACCTATGAACCTTGATGCCGCATCGATTCTCGCCGAGGAAAGCGGAGTCAAAGTGGAAATCTCGGTCGAGAAAGTCGGGGACGAGTTGCTGCAAGATGTCGTTGAGACGGGCGGTGATGAACGGCCGGAACCTCGACCGCCGGTGGTGACCATTATGGGGCACGTCGATCACGGAAAGACGTCTCTCCTCGATGCGATTCGCCAAACAAACGTGGCGGAAGGGGAAGCCGGGGGCATTACCCAACATATCGGCGCCTATACCGTCTCGGTGCGTGGTAAACAAGTGACGTTTCTCGACACGCCCGGCCATGAAGCCTTTACGGCGATGCGAGCTCGTGGAGCCAAGGTTACGGATATCGTGATTTTGGTTGTCGCAGCAGACGACGGAGTGATGCCGCAAACCATCGAAGCGATCCACCATGCCAAGGCGGCCGGAGTGCCGTTGATCGTCGCGATGAATAAGATCGATAAGCCGACCGCCAATCCCGATCGGGTAAAAAGCGCCCTCTCTGAACACGGACTGATCTCCGAAGCTTGGGGCGGGGATACCATTATGGTCGAGGTATCCGCCAAGCAGAAAACTGGGCTCGATACCCTTCTCGAGATGATTTTGCTTCAGGCGGACGTGCTTGAACTCAAGGCCGATCCCCACCGACAGGCCAAAGGCACCGTCATCGAAGCCAAGATCGAACGCGGGAGGGGCCCTGTTGCGACGGTGTTGGTCCAGAGCGGGACCCTACGGGTGGGTGACGCATACGTGGTGGGAACATTCAGCGGGCGTGTCCGGGCTCTCATTAGTGATCGCGGTGAAAAAGTGCAGCAGGCAGGGCCGTCCATTCCGGTGGAAGTGATCGGATTGCCGGGCGTTCCGTCGGCGGGAGACGTTTTCCATGTCGTCTCCAATGAGAGAGTTGCCAGAGAGATAGCGGAAGAACGAGCTCAAAAGCGGCGGGCGGCAGAGCTGACCGCTCCTGCGAAAGTGTCCTTGGATGATCTGTTCGCGAAGATCCAAGAAGGATCTGTGAAGGAATTGGCCATTATCATTAAGGCCGACGTACAAGGATCGTCCGAAGCATTGGCGGGCGCAGTCGAAAAGCTGTCGACGGAGGCCGTCAAGCTTCGCGTGATTCATAACGGAGTCGGTGGAATCATGGAATCCGATGTGCTCCTCGCCGCCGCATCACGAGCGATCATTATCGGCTTCAATATCAGGCCCGAGCCGAAGGCAACTGCTCTGGCCGAACAGCAGGGTGTTGATATCAGGCTTTACACGATCATTTATGACGCCATTGCCGACATCAAAGCTGCGATGGAAGGCCTGCTCGAGCCCACCCTGAAAGAGCGCGTTTTGGGACGAGCAGAAGTCCGGCAGGTCTTTACGATTCCGAAGGTCGGACCTGTGGCAGGGTCTTATGTTATCGACGGGACGATTTCTCGGTCAAGCGCCGGCGTACGAGTGATTCGTGACAATGTGGTGGTCTATCAGGGTAAACTCGCTTCGTTGCGGCGTTTCAAGGACGATGTCCGTGAAGTGCAGCAGGGGTACGAATGTGGATTGAGCATCGAGAACTTCAACGATGTCAAAGCCGGCGATATCATCGAGGCCTATGCGATCGATAAGATCGCAGCGAAACTCTAGTAGAACCCTCAGAATTTTTAGCGAAGCCCGTTACGCAAAAGCCGAGCGAGCTCATTAAACGGAATGGTAGAGCCTCCATCATGAGCTCACTCTGACTGAACCTTGGCCATGGTCGTGGGTCTATGCACGGTAGAATTATTTATCTCAGGGAGCCAATCGCTTAAGGACAAGCGGCAGGTCATTCATGGGCTCAAGGACCGGCTTCGGGGTAAGTTTAACCTTTCAGTCGCCGAAGTGGACGGTCATGACCTCTGGCAGAAGGCCATCCTTGGAATTGCTTGTGTCTCGAATGAGGGTAGTCACGTGAACCAGGTGCTCGAACAAGCGTTGAATTTGATCAAAAGCATGCCGGCAGTCGAAGTGGTCCGAACCCAATTGGAATTGCTCTAGGCTCCCCGCAATGCTTCCGATCGACAATGTCGGGGTAGCAAGATGTCGAAGACGACCTATAAACGGGCAGACCGGGTGGCCGACCAGATCCGAATGGAAGTGGCGGATATCCTCATGCGAAAGATCAAGGATCCCCGGGTTCATGGCGTGACGGTCACCGATGTCGAGCTGACAGGAGATTTGCGCATCGCTCATATTTTCGTCACGACCATGGAAACGGGCGAGGCTGAGCGGGATATCTTTGCCGGCCTCTCAAAGGCCAGCGGGTTTGTGCGGTCGGAATTAGGGCGGCGACTCTCGCTCCGCTACCTTCCCGATGTGATTTTCAAGAAGGATGTCAGTGGACCTCGCGGCGACCGTATCATGCGGCTATTGGAAGGATTGCATGCGCAGTCTGAACAGCATGAGACTCAGGACTCTCCGAACAGCGGGCAGAAGATCGCGGAATCTTAAGGGTATGGACCGAACCGGCATCACAACCGACCAGGAGGGCGCCTTGGAGGGAGTCCTCGTTGTCTACAAAGAGGCCGGCTGGACGTCACACGATGTCGTGGCCAAGATACGGAGGTTATTGGGCGGCAGCAAAGTCGGTCATGCCGGCACGCTGGACCCCAGCGCCACGGGTGTCTTGCCCATCCTTGTCGGGCGGGCCACGAGAATCGCTGAGTATCTGATCAATTGGGATAAGGAGTACCGTGCCGTCTTGCGCCTGGGTGAAACGACCGACACCCAGGATGCAACCGGACAGGTTTTGACCAGGGTCGATCCATGTGAAGTGACTGAGGACGTGCTTCAGGCGGTGATCACTCGATTCCGAGGAGTACAGCAGCAACTGCCGCCGATGTATTCAGCTGTGAAAGTGGGTGGACAACCGCTTTACAAAGCGGCTAGAGCAGGAAGAACGGTCGAGCGGGAAGAGCGGTCGATCGCTATTCATCAGCTGGAGATCGTGGCTTGTGACGGTCGTGACGTGACCCTGCGCATTGTGTGTTCAAAAGGCACGTATATACGCACGTTGTGTGCCGACATCGGACAGGCATTAGGCGTAGGTGGGCATCTCCATACTCTCGAACGTTGCCGTGTCGGTCCACTGTCGATCGAACAGGCAGTGACGATCCATCACATTGCCGGTCATCTCACGACGGGAACACTCCATGAGCAATTTATTTCGTTGGACCGACTCCTCTTCCAACTTCCGGCGGTGGTTGTGAACGATGAGCAGGCGCAACGTGTTCTGCATGGCTCGCCTATTTCTCCGGTGGGAGTCGAACAACTGCCCTCTTCCCCTTCCACTGTTGTTTCCGTACGCCTGAAGAATGAAGCAGGTCAGTTGTTGGCGATCGGCACTCACGATACCGATCGGGTCGGATCGATTAGAATTCGTAAGGTACTGAGTCTCTTGAGTCATTAATGCGGGAGGAGTAGGTATGGCATTACTGAAAGAAGCAAAGGGTGAACTCATCAAGCAATATCAGCAGCATGACAAGGATTCCGGATCGCCGGAAGTTCAGATTGCTGTGTTGACCAACCGGATCACGTATCTCACCGAACATTTCAAGAGCCATAAAAAGGATCACCACTCGCGGCGTGGGTTGTTGCAACTAGTCGGGCGCAGACGACGTTTGCTGGACTATCTCCGCGGTGTGGATGATGCGCGTTACCGAGCCGTGATCGATCGACTCGGCATTCGCAAGTAACCGGTCGTACTAACAGCGGCGTTTACCGGCGCCATAGCATCGTTCGACTGTCCCACAGATGAACACCGACATGCGCTCTGACGATGTACGGTCAATGAGTGAACGTGCGCGATTGAGCGGAAGACGCATCGCCCACGTCACGGTCCCTGGCTGCATACCGAACGTAGACGTCCGAGCGTATCTCAGTGGGCATCTGTGGATCTAACCAAAGGAGACCATAGATGGTACACGTCGTAGAAGTCGACATTGCAGGTCGGACCCTCCGCCTCGAAACCGGTCGTGTTGCAAAGCAGGCTGACGGATCAATTTGGGCCTCGTATGGCGACACAGTCGTCCTTGCGACGGCCGTGGCTGCGCAAACGGCCAAGCCTGGTACCGATTTCCTTCCGTTGACCGTCGACTACCAGGAAAAGGCTTACGCGGCCGGGAAGATCCCTGGAGGTTACTTCAAGCGAGAAGGTCGACCTGCTGAAAAGGAAGTCCTGACAAGCCGCTTGATCGACCGGCCGATCCGCCCGCTGTTTCCCGAAGGCTACTATTACGAAACACAGGTCATTGCCTCAGTCCTATCGGCCGACAAGACCGGCTCTTCCGACGTCATCGGCATCACGGCGGCATCAGCCGCTCTCGCCGTGTCGAACATTCCTTTCAACGGTCCCGTTGCCGGGGTGAAGATCGGCCGGATCAATGGCCAGCTCATCGTCAATCCTGACCTCGAGGCAATGGAGCAGAGCGAACTGCACCTGGTCGTGGCGGGTACGGCGGATGCGGTGATGATGGTCGAGGCAGGCGCCGATGAATTATCCGAGCAGACGATGCTCGAGGCGCTGGAATTGGCTCACTCTGAGATAAAGAAAATCGTCCAGAAGATCGATGAATTAGCCAAGAAGGTCGGTCGGGTGAAGCGGGAGGTTGCTGCGGAGTCGATCGGCGCCGCGCTGCAAGCGGAGATCAAGACATTGGTCGCACAACCAATTCGTGACGCCATCATGATCGCCAACAAGACCGCTCGACAGGAGCGGTTGGACCAAATTCTCACCGACGCGATTGAAAGGCTGAGGAAGCCGGATGATCCCTCGAGCGAACGGCACATCAAGATTGTGTTCCATCAATTGGAATACACGGAAGTTAGGAAGATGATTCTAGAGAACCGATCCCGCGCCGACGGGCGCGGTCCTGCCGATATTCGACCGATCACCTGCGAGGTTGGGGCACTGCCGCGCGCCCATGGTTCCGCAATCTTTACCCGAGGCGAAACACAAAGCTTGGCGGTGGTGACGTTAGGGACGACCGAAGATGAGCAGCGCATTGACGCTTTGGAAGGCGAGTACACGCGGACATTCATGCTGCATTACAACTTCCCGCCATTCAGCGTCGGTGAGGCGCGGCCGCTGCGTTCACCGGGAAGGCGTGAGGTCGGGCACGGCGCCTTGGCAGAGCGGGCGTTGAAGCCCGTCATTCCGAACAAAGATGTCTTCCCGTACACATTACGGATTGTTTCGGAAATTCTGGAATCAAATGGGTCTTCCTCGATGGCAACGGTGTGCGGCGGAACCCTGGCCATGATGGATGCCGGCGTACCCATCAAGGAGCCGGTGGCCGGCATCGCTATGGGGTTAATCAAAGAAGGCGGCGACGTCATCATCTTGTCGGATATCCTTGGTCTTGAAGATCATTTGGGTGATATGGACTTCAAGGTATGCGGGACGAAGAATGGCGTCACAGCGCTCCAAATGGACATCAAGATCGGCGGGATCACGACGGCCCTGATGCGGGAAGCCTTGGAGCAGGCGCGTTTGGGACGCCTGCACATCCTCGAACGCATGTCGAAGGCGCTCACCGGTCCACGGACCGACTTATCGCCCTTTGCACCGCGCATCTACACGATGAAGGTCAAGCAGGATAAAATTAGGGACATTATCGGTCAAGGCGGCAAGACCATCCGCGGGATTCAGTCGGACTGCGGGGTCAAGATCAGTGTTGAAGATACCGGTATTGTGACCATCGCCTCTGCGGATGGCGCATCCCTACAAAAAGCCAAGGACATCATCAACCGCTTGACTGAGGAAGTCGAAGTCGGGAAGGTCTACATGGGCACAGTGAGAAAAATTATGGACTTTGGTGCATTCGTGGAGGTGTTGCCGGGCACGGATGGGTTGGTCCATATCTCGCAGCTGGCGCATCACCGGGTGAAAGCCGTATCCGACGAAGTGGCCGAAGGTGACCAGATTCTTGTGAAAGTGCTGGAGATAGACAAACAAGGCAAGATCAGGCTCAGTCGCAAAGAAACCATCCCTGCGCCGACAGGAAGCGGCGCAAAGGATTCAGCGGGCGGGTAACACTTGTACCGCAAGCTTATCCTCGACAACGGGATTCGCTTGGTCACTGAGCGAATCCCGACCCTCAAATCCGTCACGCTCGGCATTTGGGTCAATGCAGGATCCCGTGACGAAAGCCCCGCACAGGCCGGGTATTCTCACTTCATCGAGCATATGTTTTTCAAAGGAACGACCGCTCGTTCGGCGACGGATATCTCCTGTGAAATCGACGCGTTGGGAGGCGAGATGAACGCCTTCACGACGCGCGAAACAACGACATACTACATCAAGGTATTGGATCAACACTTGCCCAAGGCGTTGGATCTGCTTTCGGATCTGTTCCTCCGGTCCCGACTCGGAAAGAAAGAAATTGAGAAAGAGAAACAGGTGGTGCTCGAAGAAATCCGTATGGTTCAAGATGACCCCGAAGATCTGGTCCAAGAACTTCATACCAAGTTGGTCATGGGGCGACATCCATTGAGTCGGCCGATCTTGGGGCGAGAATCAACCATCGTTCGGATCAGTCGGCAGAATCTCCTTGAGTATATCGACGCCCATTACCGCCCGGAAGAGATCGTGGTGGCGGTTGCAGGAAATTTCGATCAACATCAACTTGAAAAAACAATGGCTCGCACCTTTGGCGGGTATCGCAAGTCTTCAAGCAGCATTCCTCGGAAACGTTGGCCTCCTGAACTGCAGGCTGGCGCGATGATGAAACAGAAGCCGTTGGAACAGGTTCACCTCTGTGTGGGGTTCGAGGGCGTGGCGGCTGGGCATAAGGACCGATATGCGGTCTATGCGCTGAATACGGTGCTGGGTGGCAGCGTCAGCTCGAGGCTGTTCCAGGAGATTCGAGAAAAACGCGGCTTGTCCTATTCGGTCTATTCGTTTTTGTCAGGCTATTCCGATGGCGGCACTATTACGGTGTACGCCGGAATTCGAGCACGAGAGGCTAGCCAGGTCCTGGACTTGATCAGTCGTGAAATTCGAAAACTGGCCAGAGATGGGATCGATGGTGCCGAACTCAAACGTACGAAGGATCAAATGAAAGGTAGCCTCATGTTGAGTTTGGAGAGCTCACATAGTCGTATGAATAAACTTGCCAAGGATGAGCTGAGTGCCGGGACACACACGACCCTGGAGGATTTGATCGCGGAAATCGATGGTCTGACTGAGGAGCAAGTATTTCAGACCGCACAAAACTTGTTCACCGGCAACAGAATCGCGTTGACGGGATTGGGTCCCCTTTCTTCGCGTCAAGTGGGGGAGTTGAGCGCAAAAGTATAATGATTGCCTTTGATGCACATGAGGGCGATTCATCGCGTTTTATAACACATTGTTATTTAAGATATTTGCATACAAAGCATTCGAGATTCCAATCCATCAAACATTTCCTTGACAGGACATCACAGTTTCAGTACCGTTCCGGTACCAACCGGACGGCTTCCCGTTCGTGTTTGGTGCGTAGGCTATTGAAGAGCGCCGGTTTTTATTAAACATTTGATTCTTCATATCAGGTATTGGGACGAATAACGTTTCATCGGACTATCGGGCTCAATTGACGAAGGAGGGATGACGTATGAAAAGGGCTGTCATTCTAGCTGCCGCGGCGGTTTTTTCGTCTTTCGGTTTGCTAGCGGCTGAGTTTTCATTCGCTGCAGGGGCCATAGAGCACTTAGGCCTCGCCGATGCGGTCGTCGGAGGAAAACCGCTGAAAGCGGAAGCTGCGACGAAGACACTGCAGGGACGTGTCTGGTCGCAGTGGGCGGATAACCCCGATGGCGAACTCTTGTTCGGAATTCAATATTGGAATACTGGAGAGCCAGGCTCCGGGACACCGGGAGGCCGATCATCAACGATGCTTGACGTAAAGCCGCCTGATCCCTTGTTCAGTTGTTGTGCGTGGGGTTTCTCCGGTGGCAGTGAGAAAAATGCAACCTATTCTGGCTGGTACCATGCGGCCACCACGGTTCGTCTTTCGGTCAAAGATAAAGCCCTGATGGACCAAATTATCAAGGCTTCTCAAGAATTGGTTGCTATGGAAGTCACGCTGGACGGCAGAACCATCACCGGTTTCAAAGTCATCAAGGACTAGCCACTTTCAAAGCGGACGATGTTGTTGAAGGAGGACGCGATTATGATGTTTCAGAAGCAAGGTGCAGCCATTTTGGCAGCCGTTGCACTGGTAGCCGGTCTGGCTTCAACCGCCTCGGCTATTGAGTCATTTCAAGAGCGATTCGAGTGGGGCGATATGAGCAAACCGACCACCATTCAGGGTCGGGTGATCATCCTTGATCCCTACGACGAAGCCGTGTGGATCAACACGGCCGTCTACGGTGGCAACGCTGAGAGCGGGTTGTACTGGCAAAAGGTTCATCCAGGAAAAACGCTGAAGTTCTATGCCGATAAGTCTGCCTGGCAAGAGCTGAAAAAGATGGGACGGCCTCATGCCGGACCCGCAGCAGCGAAAGAAGTTCCGCCCGGCAGCACGACGGACTTGATCGAATTCGTGGCCACAGAAACTGAACAGAACCACCGGGTCATTTCATCAGTGAAGAAGATTCCTGAGGTGTCTGGTTCAGTGGGCAAGCCTTTGAGCATTTCCGCACTTCGTCTTAAGGAATGTGCTGGAAAGAACGAATTCGAGGCGGGTTGTGCTAAAGGCATGGCGGCCCTTAACAGTTCGCCAGTGACGCCAGATGGCAGCAACGTGGGCATGCAGTACGATGTGATGCTTCCGGGCGGGAAAACCGTCGGCGGCTTAATTCATTCGACCGCACAATATAATCACGCACACTGAAGACTCTAGCGAAATGCGAACGGGCAGCATTCCCTTCAGGGGAATGCCGCCCGTCTTATTTTCACCATGTTGTCGATGCGCGTTATCGATAGGATGGATCACCACTCTCCGGTCGCACCATTCGCTGCAACTCGGCAAGGCGATTCAATGCGTCTAGCGGTGTCATGGAGAATAGGTCGATCTGCTTGACCTCCTCAATGATTGGATGAGGCTGAGGAAGGGACTCAGATATCAGTGGGGGCTGTTCCCGAATCAACTCGGAACGAGCCGACTCGGGTTGTTCAAGTTGCGATAATACCGCTTCCGCCCGACTAATGATGTCGGGGGGGAGCCCTGCAAGTTTAGCCACGTGGATGCCGTAACTCCGGTCGGCTTTCCCCGCCACGATCTTTCGAAGAAATACGACATCCCCGCCGCGTTCCTGAACGGCCACGCGATAATTCTTGACTCCGGTCCGTTGTTGCTCCAGTTGTGTCATCTCATGGTAATGAGTGGCGAACAATGTGCGTGCGCCTAATCGTGCGCGGTCATGGATGTGCTCTGCTATCGCCCAGGCAATGCTCAAGCCATCGTACGTGCTTGTGCCGCGCCCGATCTCGTCCAAGAGAATCAGACTACGCCGAGTAGCATTCTGGAGAATATTGGCCGTCTCAACCATTTCAACCATGAACGTACTTTGGCCCCCGGCCAGATTATCCGAGGCTCCCACTCTCCTGTTCCGTGAGCGTGGGTTTGGTGTACCGGTGCAGAGCAGCGGTCTCTGCCAATCCGGCTACGACATCAATGAGCGAGAGGGTTGTCGCCATGACGTCCAATCGATGAGCTTCTTGGGCCAACCGGGAGCGCACCTGAATAAAGACCTCTTGCTCGCAGGCAAGCATCTTGGCATCGGCTCCGATGACGCGTTCTTCCAGTTCCTTCAATTCCGCAGTCATGAACCGTTCGGCATTGACTAGGGTTTGCTTGCGAATGTAGTCGCCGGGAACACGAGGGAGATTGGATTTGGTGATCTCGATGTAATAGCCAAAAACTTGATTGTAGCGGACCTTTAATGACTCAATACCGGTTCGTTCACGTTCCTGACTTTCGATGGCAGCGATCCAGCTTTTCCCTTCCTTGCTGATCTTGCGCAGTTCGTCGATTGCCGGATCATACCCCTCTTTGATGAGGTTTCCGTCGCGAATTGAAACCGGAGCATCCGGTCGAATCGCTTGTTCAATCAAGTCGAAGAGATCCTGGCCATTATCCCATGATGCCAGTGCATCGCGGAGGAGCTGACTTTGCAGCGGTGACAGCTGGACAAGAATCTCGGGTAAAACCGAGAGAGAATGTTTTAAGGCAAGGAGTTCTCGTGGACCGGCTAAACCGAGTACGATGCGACTGCCGAGTCTGGCGATATCCTGAACCTCCCGCAGGGCTGTACGTACTGCAGTCCGGACCTGCATGTGGTTCTTCAGTTCTCCAACAGCATCAAGCCTCAGTCGAATTTGCTCGCAGCGGAGCAATGGCCTCACCAGCCATTGCCGAAGAAGTCGACTACCCATGGCGGTGGCGGTCCGATCCAACACACTCAAGAGTGTTGTAGATTTCAAACCGGAGGCGGTCTCGTTCGACGCCAGTGGCTTAAGAAGTTCCAGATTACGGATGGTCGCTCCATCCAGATGCATGTAATCGCTATCATGCCGGACAGTGAATCGGCGAATGTGATCCAGAGGAACCGTCGGTTGGGTCTCACGGAAGTACGACAAGACCGCTCCTGCCGCGCTAATGGCAGCCATGAAGTCGGCACAGCCTAAGGCTTCCAAGGATTTCACGCGGAAGTGTTCAGTTAAGGTGCGAGCAGCCGATTGTTGGCTGAACGACGCTGGTGGTCGTTCACACAGGCGCGCTCCTGGTATTTGCTTCATCCACGCGGAGCATTGGCGGTCTGAAGGGAAGAGAACTTCTCGAGGGTCCAGCCGAGCAACCTCGTTCAACAGTTGCGTGAGCGCGTGGGGACCGTGAAACTCCATACCCCAAAATTCGCCGGTTGAAACCTCAAGGACCGCTAGGCCGATTGGTGATCCTCGGTCGGGGTCTGATCCTACGGCGAAGGCGACGAGATAGTTGAGCTCGGAAGGAGCAAGGAATTCCGTGTCTACGAGTGTGCCGGGAGTATACAGCCTGACGACTTCCCGCCGTACCAGGCCTTTTGCTACTTTTGGATCCTCAACTTGCTCGCACAAGGCAACGAGACGACCGGCCTTCAATAGCTTTGCAATATAGCCGATCGCGGCATGATAGGGGACGCCGCACAGTGGAACAGGATGGGCGCTGTTCTTGTCGCGAGAAGTGAGGGCGATCGATAAGATGCGAGAAGCGTCTTGCGCGTCTTCGTAGAACATCTCATAAAAATCGCCGACCCGAAAAAACAGTAAGGCCTCAGGGTATCCCTGTTTGATGTCACGATACTGCCGCATGAGCGGGCTCAGCGTCGAGTCACTCATCAACGAGGTCCCTCGAAGATTCCCCATACGTGGGACTGTGGGTCGGTCCGGCCATCTTCTCCAGCGATTGCCGAAGTCGCTCTAAGTTCACTTCGGCTTCCTGTAAGGCCTTCGTCTTCCGTCGAAGGTCGATACGCGCACGTACCCAGGGCGGAAACAATAAGATAACCGCGACCAACAGGCCGACGACGAAACCGGCCATGATGGGCTTGTAAATGGGAGTTGAGGCTTCGAGCAATCCAAAGAAATAGCGGAGGGTAACTTCCTGTTCTTGGTTCTGAAGAATGAAGGCCAGCGAGAGCAGCAAGAGAATGCCGACCAGAATCAGTCGAGTCATCGTGGCGAAGTCTTTCTGCCGGCTTGGAGGCTTGACCCGAATGATCGAAGGCTTGGACGAACCATTTTCATGATTCGAGCGAGAAGTGAGCGAGAGCGCGGACCTCGAGCCTCCAGCCGGGCTTTTCTGGTCGTCCTGGTCCGATGGGCCAACCTCACTTCCAGGCGGTCCTCCGGGAGCAATTCGGGAAACCGGTCTGCCCACTCAATGGCGACGACCACGTCATCCCTCAGATAATCCGATAGTCCAATCGACTCGGTTTCTTCAAGTCTCTGCAATCGGTACAAGTCGATATGAACGACCGGAAGTCGCCCCTGGTATTCATGTA
>JARFPM010000118.1 GCA_030444405.1 Nitrospira sp. | reverse complement strand
GCTCGCTCATGAGGTGGGATCTCAGTTAGCATCACGGGATACGATTGGCCACGCTTCATCAACGCCAGCCCACCCGCTGCCCGTAGATTCTGTACCCATTCGGAACGGTCTCCTAGCATGGAGACCAGATAGCGATGCCCTTCGTAGTCGGCCGCGACGAGGACGACTGAGCGCAGTTGGGCAGTACTCCGGTCCTTGACTTGTAAGGTCACCAGGATCGGAGGGGTAAGACCAAGGCCCGAGAGCCAAGCCCAGATGCTGTTATGGAATCTCCCAAAACGAGTCGGGCGCCACCCGCGATAAAACCAGCGAAGGTACCCGTGCTGTTCGGCTGGGTCTTGGTGTGACGGCATCTGGACACAAGAAGGTAAGAAGATCGTCAGGACGCGAAACTCTGTGGCTCGGGCCGATCCGCATACGAGTCGGATCTGCCAGTTCCTGCCCCTATCACACGTTACTCAGATCCACGAACCATACGCCATAACGGTTGTCACTTCAATGCGCTGCGACCACCGGACCATTTATTACAGGATCTTCTGCGCATCGGCCTCACAGTCTTTCCTGCTATATGGGCCATCAACTCGCAAGGTGGAAGCTCTCTGGAGCAGGTACAGTGCGTCCTGCTACGCAATAACCGGACGGTCATTGCACACGGTTGACGGGAAGCCCCCGGAAGGCCGGAGGCTCCCCTGTGAAGCATCTCAGCGCTTCAGGGTGTGAGCGGTCATCCACTCCTTCGCCTCAAAGGCGACAGTCATGAGCGCCTCCAGGTCATTGAGCCCGAACGAGGTGCCGTTATGCCATGCACCAGATTGATCCCTAAACGGCCGGGAGAAGGTCGTCGAGAAGAATGGGCCTTTCATGTTCACATTCTGCCAGATCGTCGCTTTGATGTTGCCGCATCGCAGCGTGGTCGCCGGTTGTTTGGATGATGTGTTGGTCGTCATGGTGTTTCCTTCTTGTGCGAGGTGGAGGTGACTCTCTCACGGGAGGAGGAGAGGCACCGCACAGGTCACAGAGGAAACAGGAGACAGAGGCCGGAACCGGCGGACCGGAGAGGAACACGCAGCGGCAGTGACAGGATGCTGGCGCGAGCAATGCGCCTCGCAGGTGCTAGCCGGTCGGCCTAGGCCACGGCAACCACATTCACTAGGCAAGTCTCAAGTGCACCCTACGGGATCAAGGAAAAGTCCTGGGTGGCATTGCCGCCAGAGATATCCTTGTTGAAGGATTGGGATGCGTACCCACTCGCGGAAGCCTGGACGGTGTAGTGCCCTGCCACAACTGGCGGTTGCAGAGTGTGCTCCGTCAGCACGATCGGCAACGATGCTGTATAGGGACCGAGCCATGGCGCCCCAATGGGCAGGATCAGAGTATACGTGAAGTCACTGAGCGGCGCTCCGTCAACTAGAACCGCCGGCTGCGATTGCACTGTCACGATTGTGTCTGGGACGTTGTTGAACGTTTGCTTCACGGTGAGCTCGACGGCTTCATCATCAGTGCGGGGAGTTAACCGCACCGTCCCGCTGATACCGTGGGTTGAGGAGGCTGGCAACAAGATTGGCGCACCCTGGGTACTGACGATGGTCGTGCTGGTACTGCTTGGC
Organism: Nitrospira sp.; assembly: GCA_030444405.1. Lineage (GTDB taxonomy): Bacteria > Nitrospirota > Nitrospiria > Nitrospirales > Nitrospiraceae > Nitrospira_D. The sequence continues at coordinate 4,946 of JARFPM010000118.1, read as the reverse complement.
ACCGGTACGCCAGTGATGACGGTAGTCGCGCGGTTGTCTGCCGTGAGCACAACGTCATAGTTCACCCCCGCAGGGAGATGGGCAAGGAAAAACTTTCCCCGATTGGTGTTGGGGAGGGGGTTCACATTCGGGACGGTCGTACGAACAATCTCGCCGTTCACCTGGGCCGACACCACCACATAGTCCCCAAGCCGGGCAGGATCGACAAAGCCCTCGATCCCGTTGAGCTCGTAGGGCACAATTTTGATCACGGGCTTGAGCTTGTATTTCCCGTTCCCGGTTCGCACGATTGATTTGCAGGCATCAAAATCCAGCAAGAGATCAGTGCGCTGCCCCGCATTGACCGTAAACTGATGGATCAATTTAATGCCACTTTGGAGGGCACTGGGGGTATCGAGCTCGATTTCGGTGTTGGGTTGGGTGGACAAGACCACGGAATTGTTAAAGGGGGGCTGGCCATTCACGGTATCTCCAACCAGCACGAGGCGCAGTTGGGTGTACTGCCCAGCTTCGAGCGGGGTCTCGCCAAGACTCTCGAGCGCGAAATTCGGTTGTGTCGGATCGTTCAGGGTCAGGAGGTTAATTTTCCGAGGTGGGGCTAAGGCGATTGTGACCCAACCCGCGGCCGTCTCATCGACCGAACTACTTTGGTGGACGCGGACCTTCTCCACGGTCACGTTCACCGCATCAAACCCGCACGCCGGTGCATCGGTGAGCGAGACGCGCAGCGTCCCCAGCTGGGTCCCGCCGCCACCATCGCCGCAGCCGGCAGCAACACCCAGCAGGAGAAATCCCATCGACCAGATGCGGAGTTTGGAGTTAGTCTTCGGGTTGTTCATCGTTTGCCTTCCAGTGATTCGAATCAATCTACCCTACCCCTGAGCCATCGGATTTCCTACCATCTGAGACACGTTCGAAACGCGAGTTGCCGTCTGCCGGCTGGACGTGGCTCGACTTTCTCCTTCCAATCGCATACCAGGCTGTTGAGTGTCGCTCAGTCACGTGATCCATGTCCTTCATCGTCATGGATGGAAGCGAGGCCCGACCCGTCATAGCCGCCCACACAAGGATATCTACTGATCAACCACTCGGCTGTACCTCATCGGCCTCAACGCTCTCATGATGTCTCGCATATCGACAAGCCTCCTTTCGTAGGTGGCTCGTTGGAGGCATCCCGATAGAGCTCCGTCGCAGAATACTCTAAAAGGCGAAGTAACCACGCGAAACCGCCACGTAACAAACGGCAATACCATGCTTGCCTCCTCGGATGAGTCTCGTATGACGCCAGAGTCGATTAGTGGTTAGGGCACCTCTGACGGTCCTTTCGTCTCGCCACTGGCAAGGCGCAAATCGAGGAGTTTCATTCCCACGATATCCGGCATACCTTCACCAAGCGGTTGGTGCAAGCCGGTATCGGTTTCTACAAGTTGCAACAGTTGCTTGGGCACAAGTCACCTATTTATGACCCAAGCTACGCGCACCACTCGCTGGATGGTCTTCGAGCCTGGCTCCGCGTACTAGAGAAACTGGTGCGGATTGACACAAATTTATCACGGTCGGGAGGGTCGACGAGGGCGGGAGTTTCAAAGTCCTTGATTTTAGTGGTGAGCCGGCTGGGACTCGAACCCAGGGCCCTCGCCTTAAAAGGGCAAATTCATGGTTTTCTGGAAGGCTCGCTATTGCAATGGTTTCCCCAATATTGATTGCAATGTTAAGAGGTTACCGCATTCCACTGTCTCTATACCTTCCCGTGCCTTCCCGTCCATTCCTGCAGGTTTTGTCACAAAATTCACCACAGTGGCAGCACGCATAAAGTTGAGGGAGTCGTTACCTGTTTGTGGTGTCTCACGACGATGGGAGGGCTCCTGTGCGTTGCGGACCAGGCTATCCTCTTACAGGGTATTTGAAGGCTGCTGAGCAGATTCGGGGTTCGGCATAGGCAGCTGACTAAGAGAAGCGGTTACGAGGACCCCGATCAGATGTTATCTGTTCTTCCCATTCACTTCGATCGTTTCCATAATGGGTCTTGCGAGGTACAGCTTTCCCCAAGTCCTTCCCGTAATTTCTTCCAGCATGCCCTTTTTCTGCAGCATCAATACGGCTTGACGAGCGGTGGGATTCGTGACCTTCAAGACTCGCTCGGCTCGTGCAACTGACATATAGGGATTGAGAAAGAGTTCATCGAGCAGGGTCAGTGCTTTCGCTTTATCTCTTAGGCGGGCACGGTACTTTTCACGCAGGTCCATAAGACGTCCTGCTTGGCCTATGGCCTCAAGGGCGATCTCGGTCACTCCGGCAAGAAAGAACTGAATCCATCTGATCCAGTCACCATGTGTTCGCACTCGTTGGAGCAGGTCATAGTAGTCTTGACGGTGAGCCTCAATGTAGGCCGAGAGATAGAGCAACGGCTGAGCCAGACGTTTCCGTTGGATCAGAAACAACGTGATGAGCAGCCGCCCCAGTCGCCCATTGCCGTCTAAGAAGGGGTGAATCGCTTCAAACTGTTCGTGCATGATCGCGCATTGAATCAGGTCCGGGAAGGTGCCGCGTTCATGAAGGAATCGCTCCCAATCTCCGAGCAGGTCCGTCATCTCATCGGGCGGCGGGGGAACATAGGGCGCAGTTTCGATGGTGCTGCCAGAAGGACCGATCCAATTCTGACTGCGGCGGAATTCTCCCGGCGTCGCACGATCCCCCCGCACCCCCTTCATAAGGTGTGCATGGATTTCCCGGACGAGGCGAAGGGACAAAGGAAACTTTTCCAATCGATCGAGTCCGTGCTCCATGGCCGTGACATAGTTTCGAACTTCTTGTACATCGTCATCTTTGGTTCGATCCTTGGGGTGTTCCATCTCCTCGATTAACAGATCCGAGAGGCTGGCTTTCGTCCCCTCAATTCGCGATGACAAGACGGCCTCGCGTCGAACGTATGGAGCGATCAGAAGGTGGGGGCTAGGCAGATGTCGGCCTAATCCAGACAGTTCACTCAGGGCTGCATCGGCGCGTGAGAGTGCCAGGACGAGCTGATTATCGTATGTGAGCGTAGGCGGTAGTTTTGCGGGCACAAATGCTGCGTAGCCCGTCGGAGTTTTGATCACCTTGCCTGCATTGGTGACATGGAAGTCTTGAGGATTCATGGCGTGTGTACTCGGAATGAAAGGCCGCTTTCAAAGTAGCGATGGCTTTGAAAGAAATAATGATCATTCTTTCAAAGCTGGAAACGCTTTGCAAGGACTCTTTTGAGGCTCATGAGGCAAATCCGAGACACACAAAGTAGAGGATAGGAGAAAAAAGAATGCTACCCCCGTCTAGACGGTGTCTACACCGGTCTGTGGCATAAAGGAATGGCGCTGAAAGTCGTTGATGTTGGTGGGCTGTGTAGGTGGTCGAGCCTACGGCCCGCTGATGAAGAGCGCAAACAGGCCGTTTTTCACAAGGGGCGTTGTTGCAATGGTTTCCCCACCGTACTAATTGAAGTCTGGCTTCACAAATCGTGTGCAGAATAAGGAAGCCCCCGGAGGGAGAGAGGCTTCCCTGTGAAGCAACTCAGCGCTTCAGTGTGTGAGCGGTGATCCACTCCTTCGCCTCACAGGCGACATTCATGAGCGCTTCGAGGTCATTGAGACCGAACGAGGTGCCATTGCGCCAGGCATCGGACTGATCCTTAAACGGCCGCAAAAAGGTCGTTACGAAGAACGGTCCCTTCTCACTGATATTCTCCCAGATCGTCGCCTTGATGTTCCCACATCGTAGCGTCCCCGCCGGTCGTTTGGATGAATGGTTGGTCGCCATCTCGTTTCCTCCTTGTGTGAAATGAAGGTGACTCTCTCACGGGAGGAGGAGAGGCACCGTACAGGTCACAGAGGAAACAGGAGACAGAGGCCGGAACCGGCGGACCGGAGAGGACCACGCAGCGGGAGTGACAGGATGCTGGCGCGAGCAATGCGCCTCGCAGGTGCTAGCCGGTCGGTCATCGCCGTTGGCGACCGGAATAGCTCCAAGACTGGTTTGATGCTGCAGAGACAAATGTCGTGAGAACAGGCTGGCGGTACATTTTATTGTGCTCTGAGTTCCCTTTCAACGGGGCTGGCAACCGGGGCTGGCAACCGGATGGATGCGCGGGATCTCCTGCGTGTCTTCTATCCCGCGATGAGAAGGGCGGACGTGAAACGTTTTCGGTTTCATGATCTGCGCCACACCTTTGCTACCAGACTTGTGCAAGCCGGCGCCGACATCTACACCGTACAAAAACTTGGGCGGTGGAAAATCATCTCCATGGTGATGCGTTACGCGCATCATTATCCGGAGAGTTTGCGCGCTGGCATTGAGATTCTCGATCGTGTTCCAGGGGGAATTAGGGCCTGTTAACACTAGCGCAAGCCATCAACGATCAATGCGAAATTGATGAACGCGACGAACATGACATCGAGCTTGTCAAACCGCGAGAAGAGGGGCCGAAATCCTTTGAGCCGGCGGAAGAGCCGTTCGATCTCATTGCGTCGCTTATACAGAGCGCGATCGTAGTCCCATGGCGTGCGGCGATTGGCTTTAGGAGGCACCACCGGGACATACCCGAGCTCCACGGCCAGATGTCGTGTCTCATCGCCTTCATACGCTCGATCCATTAACAAGGGGATCGGACGCGGCTGTTTCCCGAAGCGATGCAGCAGCTTGCGGCCCTCAGGGGCATCGTGGGCTTGGCCTGGGGACAGGGCAAACGTTAGGGCCGTTCGAGCATCTGCGGCAACCAGATGAATCTTGGTGGTCCATCCGCCGCGAGAACGGCCAAGGGCTTGCGGCCCGTTTTTTTTTTAACGCGCCCGTTCCATCCGGATGGACTTTGATGATGGTGCTGTCCAAGGCCACGGCTTCGATCTTCACGCGGATGATCTGTAGGCGTTGCAACTGGGCAAAGACGCGATCCAGCACCCCGCTCTTCGCCCACC
>JARFPM010000008.1 GCA_030444405.1 Nitrospira sp. | reverse complement strand
CATCCACTCAATAACAGCTACGGCGTGGGCCTGGGATTCCGCTGTGCGAAAACTGCGCCACCAGAAATCGATCAGCGTATCAAAGAAGCCGCCATCTTGACCTACGTCGAAATGGGACGAGAGCGCTTTGCAGAGGCCAGACAGGCCGTCGTCCAGGGACTGGCCCTTGACCCAAAGAATAGGGAGCTCCTGGAGCTACGACAATTGATTGAGCAATCGATGAAGCGACCGTGAAGAAAGATTTCACGGGCTCTTGTTCATAGTGTGATCGTGACGGAGGCGAACCGATGATACACAACAAGCTTCTTTATCGAGGGATTGTCCTCATCACCCTACTCGGGGCCTCATCCCTCCACGCCGGTCCCATCGATTCACCCGGTCACGGGCATCAGGATAAGGCCCAGCTGGTCCATGAGGCCAATCATGAAGTGGACCACGCGTGGGAGGTTTACCATCGGGCAGCATTGGGAGGCACAGTGGCCTCGCCTGCCCTTCAGGCGGATATCGAGCAGCACCTGCACGAAGCCAGAACCCTCGTGACCCAGGCGCAAGAGGCAGCTGAGCGGGGAGACGAGCGCCAGGTTGAGGACCTTCTCAAGCAAGTCAGACTCCATACCACCAGAGCAATTGAGGGTAGCAAGGAGCAGAAGAAATGATCACTGGTCTGTGGCGCAGATCACCTCAGTTCAAGAGAATCACGATCGTGGTTGTCACGGTCATTGCGCTCATGCAGTCGCTCACCGAGGAAGCGTTGCCGGGAACGAAAGAGCTTGACCCGGTAGCGATGGTCACGATACCGGCCGGAGCATTTTTGATGGGTAATCCAGAAGGAAAAGGCCGGGAGGATGAGAGGCCGCAGCGATCTGTTTACCTCGACGAGTTTGCGATCGATCAAGTCGAAGTCACGAATGAACGCTATATGGTCTTTGTAAAATCCACCGGCCATCGCAACCCGCCCAATCCCTACAGCACAGGCTCCCTCACGTCCATTAATGGGATTGAGCAATTACCCGTCGTGCAGACGACCTGGTATGACGCCAAGGCCTATTGTAGCTGGGCTAAGAAACGGCTGCCGACGGAAGCAGAATGGGAGAAGGCTGCTCGCGGGACTGACGGTCGCCGCTACCCCTGGGGGAATGAACCGCCCACTGCGAAGCGGGCGAACTTTGATCGAGAGTGGGAGGATGAGCATACCTTGCATGCTGTCGGATCGCTTCCCAATGGAGATTCACCCTACGGAGTGAAGGATATGGCCGGGAACGTCAGGGAGTGGGTCTCCGATTGGTACGACGCGGACTACTATCAACATGCGCCTGATCGGAATCCACAAGGTCCCGACAAAAAGGGAGTGGTTCGGTCGATTCGTGGTGGCTCCTGGCATAGTCCGGCGTCCGATGTCACCACATCGGCGCGGGGTCGCGGCGGGTTCGCCTTGCAAACTCATGGCACAGGCTTTCGCTGTGCCCGCAGTCTCGAGAACGCACCCCAGCCATCGCACTAGGCCGTGGAGAGGCATCGATGGAAGACATCGACAACCAAACAATGCAGGAGGCCGGTTCCTGTTCATCCAGGTGACGCCGAAACTCCGCACGGCGTCGCCCACCGAGGTAGACAGGTCTCCTCACGATGAGGGGCCTGTCTCCTTGGCGAACAGTGGAATCGACATGCGGGCACGTGGCTTCTACCAATTTCAAGAAGGAGGACGGCTATGGATATGAGCTTTGTCTTTTTGGTCGCGATAGGATTCCTGACTTCTGTGGTGGTGGCTGGACTCTTTCAGACTGTTACCGCTGTTGTTAGGCGGAGGGTCAGCGACAAACCGACCCGAAGGTAAGACGCTGTCAGCTTGCCCGGCGTATCAGTCGGCCTGTCGATGGCTCTTTCAGGAGATATGTCTATGAACATCGTCGTAACCGGAGGCACAGGATTCATTGGGCGCGCATTATGCGGCGCGCTCCTCCAGGGAGGTCATACAGTAAGCATTCTCACGAGAAATGCGGGACAGGTTTTTCACCAGCCCGGGGTGAGCGTGAACCCAGTCCAATGGAATGGTCGAGATACAGGACCATGGGAGCGGGCTCTTGAAGGAGCCGATGCGGTCATTAACCTCGCTGGTGCTCCGATCGCCGACGCACGCTGGACGGACGAGCGTAAGCAAATCCTTACCGATAGCCGCGTCTTTACCACCCGATTGCTGGTCAGAGCCCTGTCACGGCGCTCTTCTAAACCCGCAACGTTCATCAGCGCCTCCGGCATCGGCTATTACGGCGCCAGCGATGACCGCTTATTGGATGAAGGTGCTGCTCGCGGCAAGGGCTTTCTCGCGGATCTTTGTCTTGCCTGGGAGGCGGAAGCCATGAGCGCCGCAGAGTTCGGAACCCGCGTGGTCATCCTGCGGACCGGCATGGTCCTCGAGGCAGACGGTGGGGCGTTGGCCAAAATGTTATTGCCGTTCAAGCTGTTTGCAGGGGGTCCGATCATGCCGGGGACCCAGTGGGTCTCTTGGATCCACCGGCGTGATCACATCGGTCTGATCCACTGGGCTCTCACCACCACGACAGTTTCCGGCCCGCTCAATGCCGTGGCTCCGGAACCCGTGACGATGAGGACATTCTGTGAGGTCCTAGGGCGGGTGCTACAAAGACCATCGTGGCTTCCAGTTCCTAGCGTTGCAATGAACATTCTCCTTGGTGAGCTGGGGACATTGATGACGACCGGCCAGCGGGTGATTCCGACAAAAGCGATCGCGGGAGGGTACATATTTCACTATCCGACGTTGGAGCGGGCCCTGGGGGCTATCCTGGTCGGAACGACAGACGCTTCAAGGGCAGCCTGAGCTCCGGGCGGATTACGACGGTGCTTCCGGGTTAGAAAAGATGACTCAGACGCTCGCCAAGAGAATGAATCCATCCCATCATCGCTGGGTTGATTTGAACTCTCTCATGCCAGTCGAGGCACTGCACTTACTTGTATTGGCAGGTCCTATGTAGCCCACAAGGAGGTGGGCTCATGACAGTGTTCGCCATCTATATTGCGGCAGGATTGATACTGGGGGTTCTAATGGTCGCGGCACTGTCTTTACTTGGGTTGGTACGTATTCGGTGATCAATAGGGCATTTAACAGGAGGTACGCCATGAGAATCTCAGGTTTCCATATGATGGCAGGGTTGTTGATGGGCCTTCTCGTTGCTGGATCGGCTATAGCCGACCAACCAGCGAACCAGGCTCCGTATGGGCATGGAGACGATACCAAGCTGCCCAAGGGTGTGATCGGTCTCTCTCTACAGATAGGAGCCGAGCGGATCGGTGATCCGGCCATCCTGTATGTCGGCATGGTCCATCCGGAAGGGCCAGCCCACAAGGCGGGACTTCGACATGGGGATGAAGTCGTGAGTGTGGATGGAACCACCGTGACGGGAAAGAGTTACGAGCAGGTCGTCAAAATGATACGTGGGGAAGCGGGAACCGTTGTAAAAGTTGGCGTTAAGGACGAGAAAGGCCTTCATGAGCTCTCCGTCGAGCGCGTATCAAGCGACAAACTCCCAAGAGGTCAAGCGGGATCTCATGGAAATCCGGAACGGTAACCCTTCGGGGCAAAGGGGGGCACATGCGTGGGATGGTTTGGTTCAGGCGCGATCTTCGATTGCATGACCAGCCGGCACTCACAGCAGCCTGCCAAGAATGCGACGAGGTCATTCCGCTGTTTGTGTTCGATGAGCCGTTGCTGCAATCGCATAAGTTTGGGTCAGCCTGCGTCAACTTCATGCTTGGGTGTCTAGGGCAACTTGCGTCCTCACTAGCCGATCATGGAGTCCCGCTTCAGTGGCGTCGCGGCGAGCCAGTTAAACACATTGTGCGAGCGGCGAGTGATTGGAAGGCCGACGTGGTCTATTGGAATCGTGACTACGAGCCGGGAGCAGTCGAGCGAGATCGTCTCGCCCAACAGCAACTGAGCCAGTTGGGAGTGACGGTGCGGACGTTCAAGGACCATGTCGTATTTGAAGCGGATGAGGTACGTAGCGCGACCGGCGAGCCACTCCAGCGCTACAGCGCCTATCGCGCACGCTGGTGGACGAAATGGCATGCAACAACCCCGGAAGTTCAGCCGATCCCACCCGCCCTTGCGAAAAAGAAAGCTGCCCTACTGCCTATCTCTCGTCTTCTCCCCTCAGCCAGTGAGCTGGGGTACGATCCGGCCGTACCCTGGATTGAGCCGGGCGAGCGGAGCGCGCAGAAGAGGTTGCGCTGGTTCACTAAAGAGCCGATTCATTCGTATGCGCAAAGCAGGAATCTGCCGGCCATCGATGGAAGCTCAAAGCTTTCGCCGCACTTCCGTTTCGGAACCCTGTCTCCTCGCGTGGCCATTCACGAGGCGCTGAATGCGTTGGCCAAAGGTGGGCAGGTGTCCCGGATCGGTGTCCTCACCTGGATCGATGAGTTGATCTGGCGTGAGTTCTTTCAGCAAGTCTTGGCATCGTTTCCACACGTTGCAGAGGGACCATTCCGCAAGGTGGCCGTCCCGCCGTCCCGTGAGCCTGGTCCGGAACATGATTCCCTGTTTCAAGCCTGGTGCAATGGGCAGACCGGCTATCCGATCGTGGATGCGGGGATGAGGCAACTCAATCAAACGGGCTGGATGCACAACCGTGTCAGGATGGTCGTTGCGTCCTTTCTGATCAAAGATCTTCGGATCGACTGGCAGAGCGGCGAACGGTATTTCATGCAGCACCTCCTTGATGCTGACGTGGCAGCAAACAACGGCAATTGGCAGTGGTGTGCCTCGACCGGTACGGATGCCATGCGCGGTTATCGGATCTTCAATCCAGCGCTGCAGAGTAAGAAGTTCGACCAGGACGGCGCGTACATTCGCCGCTATGTTCCGGAACTTGCCCGAGTACCGGCAAAGAGGATTCATGAGCCGCATCTCATGACCGCAGATGAGCAGGCACGCGCTGGATGCCGAATCGGGACCGATTATCCTTCACCGATTGTGGACCATCAGCTTGCCCGCCAGGAATATCTCACCCTCGGGAAGCAGGAGGCAACGAGATGACGACCTCCCCGCTTCGCCTTGGAATCAGTCGCTGTCTTCTCGGAGATGAGGTCCGCTTCGACGGAGGACACAAGCAGGACCATTTCTTAACGGATGTATTGGGCCGTTACGTCGAATGGGTACCGGTATGCCCAGAGGTGGAGGCAGGATTGGGCACCCCGCGTGAAGCCATGCGGTTGGTGGGCAATCCGCATCACCCCCGGCTGATGACTATTACAAGCAAGCACGATCACACCCAGGCGATGGAGTCGATGCTGGACGAACGGCTCAACTCACTCCGCACACTGGACCTCTCAGGGTTTGTCTTCAAGAGAGGCTCGCCCAGTTGCGGGGTTGAACGGGTGCGCGTGTACACCGCACAGGGAATGCCGAGCCAGAGCGGCGTCGGAATCTTTGCAAAAGCCTTTCTAGAACAGTTTCCGTTGATCCCCGTCGAGGAAGAAGGGCGGCTCTGTGATCCATTGCTTCGGGAGAACTTCATCGAGCGCGTGTTCTGCTACCGCCGGTTCCAAGATCTGATGCACAACGGAGTTACGAAACAGGCTCTGATACGCTTCCACACGATCCATAAATATCTCCTGTTAGCACATAGCCAGCAGCACTACGAAACGATGGGGCGTCTGGTCGGTCAAGCGGAGCGGTATCGACTCAAAGAATTGGCGGTGAAGTACGGTGACCACTTCATGAGAGCCCTGATCATGAAGGCGACGGTGCGTAAGCATGTCAATGTGCTGCAGCATATTGTGGGCTACTTCAAGAGTCGATTGACCACTCCTGAAAAGGCCGAGCTGTTGGACGTGATCGCCGACTACCATCGGGGGCTTACCCCTTTGATCGTCCCACTGACTTTGATCAAGCACTATGTGCACATATTTGACGTCAGTTACATTCGCGATCAGGTTTATCTTAACCCGCATCCGAAAGAGCTCATGTTGCGGAATCATGCGTAGGGGGAAACGCAATGCCACATGTTGTCGTAGAAGAAGCCGGTGATCTGCAGGGCCTCTATCAAGCGTTCACGCCGATGGTTCACCGAACCGGAAACGAGATTCTCAAAGTTCAGGAATTCTATTTGTCGCGGAGCGGAAAAGACGCACTGCTTGAGTCCGTGGCGATCGAGCAAGGCACTTCGAGCAGTTTCTTTGTCCAGCTCAAGTTGCACGAGAAAGCCATCACGGTTCGGTTGCTGCCTGCCACCGACCCTGAGAAAACCCCCGCCGTGAAGAAAGTGATGGCCCTCGTCGCCGGATTCATTCGGAAGGTGTACCCGGGAAGTCGCTATGGAAAGACTAATCTGCAGGAATACCTCGAGGCAACAGTGAGTTCAGAGTGACAGAACACAGACGCAAGTCACAACAAGAGGAGTGAGGGGATGGCGGCAATCACACGAGGAGTGATTCTGGTTGGTCACGGTGGCATTCCCAAGGGGTGCCCTCAGGAATTAGTCACGCAACTTAAACGGTTGGAAGCGCAGCGGCGTGCTGCGAAACGTCCCCCTTCTGTGGAAGAACGTGAGCTGGATACCAAGATCCGCCAGTGGCCGAGAACCGCGGAAACGGATCCCTACCAAGCCGGTCTTGAAACAGTAGCGGCGCGCCTTCGGACTCAACTCGACGGCGCGCTTTTTGCCGTGGCCTACAATGAGTTTTGTGCACCGACGTTGGAGGAATCGGTCGAGGCCTTGATCAAGCAGGGGGCGACTCATATTACCGTGACGACGACGATGTTCACACCAGGCGGGTCTCATTCGGAAGTCGAGATTCCGGAAATCCTCGATCAGTTGCGGCCACAGTATCCCGGTGTGGACCTCCGTTATGCCTGGCCGTTTGATCTCGACTCAGTCGCCAACACCTTGGCGGAGCAGGTGAAGCGTTTTTCATGACGATGGCTAGAGCGCTATCCATATGCGCACGTTTGTTTGGAGACTAAGCCCTTGCAACATCTCACTCGTCTCACATTGAACCTGGCTGAACTGGGATTCTTTCCTGATGTGGCGACTCGATGGGGGATTCGGCAGTTGCTTATGCAGCGCCTCCGTGAGATCCGGTCGGGTGACGCTCAAACCGCAGCACGGCAGGAAATGAGATTTATCGAGGAGATGCGTCGTGCGCCCATCGCAGTGGTACCGGAGAAAGCCAATGATCAGCACTATGAGGTCCCGGTTGAGTTCTTCAGGCAGGTCCTCGGGCCGCATCTGAAATACAGCAGCGCCTTCTGGCCCGCCAATGCGACGACCCTAGACCAAGCAGAAGCCGCCGGTTTGCTTGAGTCCTGCCTGCATGCGGGCCTGATGAACGGGCAGACGATTCTGGAGCTCGGATGCGGCTGGGGGTCTCTCACGTTGTGGATGGCTGAGCACTACCCTGACAGCCATATCACGGCGGTCTCCAATTCCCGTTCGCAGCGGTCTTACATCGAGGCCCAAGCCAGAGAACGAGGCCTACAAAACCAGATTCACGTAATGACCTGCGACATGAACACGTTCGAGGTCGACCCAGGGCTATTCGATCGGGTGGTGTCGGTGGAAATGTTCGAGCACATGCGTAACTGGCCTGAGCTCTTTGCGCGTGTGCGCCGATGGTTGAGACCGGGCGGCCAGTTCTTTATGCACGTGTTCGTGCATCGCGCTACTTCGTACCTGTTCGAAGACCGGGGACCTGCTGATTGGATGAGTCGTCATTTTTTCACTGGTGGGATGATGCCTAGCGATGGTCTACCGCTGGCCTGTCAAGACCATCTGGCCTGCGTGGGCCGCTGGCAGTGGAACGGCACGCATTATGAGAAAACGGCCAACGCCTGGCTGGCCAATATGGATGCCGCCCGCGAGACATTGTGGCCTGTGATCGAGCGTGTCTACGGCAAGGCATGCGCGCGAGCCTGGTGGGGGCGGTGGCGTATCTTCTTCATGGCCTGTGCCGAGCTGTTCGGCTATGAGGAGGGCCGACAATGGGGGGTCAGTCACTATCTCTTCGAAAAACCGGCGGCGAGTGGTTCATGAAGATGAGCACCACGATGATCGTGAGCAACTTCCTGCTCTTTCAAATCGGCTGGTTTGCGTGCGTGTGGAGCGCCGCGGCGCACCAGCCCTGGATCGGCGTGCTTGTGACGACTGGAGTGGTGCTCGCGCACGTGCTCCGCGCTCCCTTGCCAAAGGCGGAGCTCAAACTGGTATTCCTGACACTTGCCTTGGGACTCGTCTTCGACAGCCTGTTGGTATGGCAGGGCTGGCTCACCTATTCATCGGGAATGCTGGTGCCGAACATCGCCCCCTATTGGATCGTGGCCTTGTGGGGGCTCTTCGCAACCCTCTTGAATGTCTCGTTGCGTTGGATGAGAGGGCGCTGGGTCATCGCGGTGGTGTTTGGGGCCGCCGGGGGCCCAGCCGCCTACTACGGCGGCCTCCGCCTCGGGGCGCTGGAATTCGGCAATATGCCCGCGGGGCTGTTGGCTCTGGCCATCGGCTGGGCGGTGCTGACACCGCTGCTGCTGGCGCTGTCAGCTCGCTTTGACGGCTATGCCGGCCTGCTGGAAGAGAAGATGTCATGAGTCTATCACTCTATGTCTTGGGACTGGTTTCAACGCTGGGTCTGGCGACTGTGACATGGGTGGTCAGCGTCCTCAAGCGCGATGTGAGCATTGTGGACGGCCTGTGGGCCTTGATGCTCCTCGCTGCCGCGACGGTGTACGCCACCGGTCCGGAGCCCGATACCAGACGGACGACGCTCATCCTGACGCTGGTTGTGCTGTGGGCCGTGCGCCTGTCAGGTCATATCATCCATCGCAACTGGGGTGAGCCCGAGGATCGGCGTTATCGAGACATTCGCCAGAAATACGAACCCAATTTCGCATGGAAGAGTCTTGGTATCATCTTCTGGTTTCAGGCGGGACTGGCGTGGCTCATCTCCATGCCCCTGTGGCCGGCTCTCACCGTACCGGTCGATTGGGGAACATTTGATGTGCTCGCGGTGATGGTATGGACCGTCGGCATGACCTTCGAAGGCATCGGGGATTGGCAGCTGTCAAGGTTCAAGGCCGACCCGGAGAACCACGGGAAGGTGATGGACCGCGGAGTCTGGCGCTACACCCGTCATCCCAACTACTTCGGCGAGTGCCTGATCTGGTGGGGCTTCTATTTCTTCGCGATACCGACGGGAGCCTGGTGGACTGTCGTGGGGCCGCTGCTCCTCACATACATGCTTTTGAAATTCTCAGGTGTAACCTTGTTGGAGCAGACCATCGTCGAGCGGCGACCGGCGTATCGAGCATACATCGCCAGGACCAATGCCTTCATTCCCGGTCCACCGAAACAGGGTACGTGTGGCTCCATTTCCAGGAAACAGACGTCATGATCAGAGTGTGCTCCATAACCAGCGGGTTTCGTATCGTGGTGGCCCTCCTCGGATTCCTGACATGCCTTGGAAGTTCGTCACAACCGGCTTGGAGTGCCAGTTCGCAGACCTATGACTTCAAGGTCTTCCTCGGCAAGGATGAAATCGGACGCCAGCGCTTTGACGTCTCTACGGAAGGCGAGCGGACCCAGGTCCGGGTAGCCGCGCGGTTCACAGTCAAGTTCCTGTATATCACCGTCTATACCTATCGTCATACCAACGTCGAAACATGGGAGGGAACATGCCTGCGCGAGATTCGCGCGGAGACTGATGATAACGGCGAGTCCTTCTTCGTGAACGGCATCTTTCGGAACGGGCAGTTGGAGGTGCAGACACAGGCCGGGAACTGGATCGGCGAGGGATGTATCAAGACCTTTGCCTACTGGAACTCTGAGTGGATCACGGGTGAGCGATTGCTGAATTCGCAGACCGGCGAACATCAACCCGCTTCCATTCTTGCGGCGGGCGAAGAGACGATCCCCGTGCAGGGAGTCCCGACACGAACCACACATCGCCGCATCGTGACGGACAAGTTCACGATCGATCTCTGGTACACCTTAAACGGCCGCTGGGTCGCCCTTCACTCCACCACAAAGAAGGGCGATACCCTTCGGTATGTGCTCCAGTGAGGACAGCATGTCATCTGTGATGCCATCACTCTTCATGCCCGTTGTGCTGCTCGGACTCGCAGCCTGCAGCAGCCCACCACCCATTCACACCGCGACGGCCGTGGACTTGGAGCGGTTCATGGGTGACTGGTATGTCATCGCCAATATTCCCACGTGGATCGAGCGGGACGCCCACAATGCCGTAGAATCCTATCGCCTGGCGCAGGACGGTACCGTGGCCACGACTTTCAGTTTCCGCCAGGGCAGCTTCGACGGCGATCTCAAAACGTACCATCCTACCGGCTACGTTCTTGATCGGGAATCGAACGCTGTCTGGGGTATGCAGTTCTTCTGGCCCATCCAGGCCGACTATCGCATCGTCTTTCTGGATGAGTCCTACAGTCAAACGGTCATCGGAAGAACCGCGCGTGATTACGTGTGGTTGATGGCGCGAACACCTGAAATTCCCGATTCGGACTATCAACGGTTTCTCACACTCATCGCCCAGGAAGGCTACGATGTTTCCAAAGTCCGCAAGGTCCCGCAACGGTGGAGATAGTGACAATACCGCCTTGCCGGGCCATCCGGGTCGGACGGCCCGGGAATGGCGGAAGGAGTCAGTGAGGGCATCATGAGAATCGCCATCGTCGGTACAGGCATCTCCGGCATGGTCGCCGCGTATCTCTTACACCGAGATCATGAGGTTACCGTGTTTGAAGCCGCTGACTACATCGGCGGACATACCAATACGGTCGAAGTCCCGATGGAAGGCCGAGGTTACGCCATAGACACCGGATTCATTGTGTTTAACGATTGGACCTACCCGAACTTCATGGCCTTGCTCCAGAAACTGGGCGTGGAATCGCAACCGAGCGACATGAGCTTCGGTGTGAAGTGCGAGCGAACCGGCCTCGAGTACAATGGGACGTCGCTGAATACACTGTTCGCCCAGCGGCGAAACCTGCTTCGCCCCTCGTTCTACCGCATGATACAGGACATCCTGCGCTTCAATCGTGAGTCGCCTGAACTGCTGACTCTGCCGGAGCCAGGTCCATCACTCGGCTCCTATCTGGAGACTCACCGATACTCAAGGGAGTTCATCGATCACTACATTGTCCCAATGGGAGCCGCGATTTGGTCAGCCGGTCACGAGAGCATGTGGAAGTTTCCGGCCCGGCACCTCGTCCAGTTTTTCAAGAACCATGGCATGCTTTCGGTCGATGAGCGACCGACGTGGCGGGTCATCAAGGGTGGCTCGCAGCGGTATAGTGAGAAACTCGTCGCGCTGTTCCGCAACCGGATTCATCTCAACTCCCCGGTCGAGTCAATGAGCCGTTTCCCGGATTACGTGGAGATCCGCGCGAAGATGCAAGGGCAAAACTACCGAGCTCTGCGATTCGACCATGTGATCATCGCCACGCACAGCGATCAAGCCCTCTCGATGCTGGCCGACCCCTCACCGACAGAAAAGGAGGTATTGGGGGCGATCCACTATCAAGAGAATGAAGCGGTGTTGCACACCGACACGTCGTTGCTCCCCAAGCGGAAACTGGCCTGGGCCGCATGGAATTACCACCTGCTTGGCTCCCAGCCGGATCGTGCGGTTCTGACCTACCACATGAACAAGCTTCAGAGCCTGACCGCACCCTGTGAGTTCTGTGTCACGCTCAATCACTCACAGGCCATCAATCCAGCCAAGATCCTTCGTCGCATCACCTATCATCATCCGGTGTACTCACCGGAAGCCGTTGCCGCACAGAAGCGCCACGGCGAGATCAACGGCGTCAATCGGACGTCCTATTGCGGTGCCTACTGGGGTTTTGGGTTTCACGAGGACGGAGTGAACAGTGCTCTGGCCGTTTGTAAGCCATTCGGGAAGGATCTCTCGTGATGAAGAGCGCGATCTATATGGGACACGTTCGGCACCGGCGGTTCAGTCCGGTTCCGCACGCGTTCACCTACCGGTTGTTCATGATGTATGTGGACCTGGACGAACTGCCGACCGTCTTTAAGGATCGCTGGTTCTGGTCAGTTGACCGCACCAACCTCGCTTCGTTCAATCGCGTGGACCATGTCGGCGATCCAATCATTCCATTGGATGAATCGATCCGCCAACTCGTGGAGGAGAGAACAGGCAGTCGACCGGCTGGACCGATCCGCCTCCTGACTCACTTCCGCTATTTTGGGTATGTCTTCAACCCCGTCAGCTTCTATTTTTGCTATGACCGATCCGGTGATTCTGTTGACACCATCGTCGCGGAAATCACGAATACCCCATGGGGAGAGCGCCACTGTTACGTTCTGGGAACGAACGACAATCGCGCCAGCGGCAGAAGGAAGCGTTACCGACTCGACAAGGTGTTCCACATCTCGCCCTTTATCGACATGGACGTCGCCTACGACTGGCGATTCACCGAACCGGCATCGCAACTCGCCATCCATATGGAAAATCTTCGCGAAGGGAGGCCCTTTTTCGACGCTACGATGAGGCTAGAGCGTCGGGAGCTATCGAGTACGTCCCTCGCACGTGTGCTTGTCCAGTACCCCTTGATGACGGCCAAGGTCATCGGTGCCATCCATTGGCAGGCCTTGAGACTCTGGGCCAAGCGTGTCCCATTCTATGCCCACCCCAAGAAACCAAAGGAGCCGTCGCCTGTGGCGACGAGTCAGACACCATCATGAGCAATCAGACCATTGCGCCCGGCATTGCGCTCAACGATCGGTCGAGCGCGCAACAAGTCCATTCGACGATCACGCCCTGGTTTTACCGTCTCGCACGTCGGGAGGTTTTCTCTCTCCTGTCGAAGATGGAGTCAGGCACAGTGACGATCGTGGAAGGACACGAGCACTTCCAGTTTGGCCAAATCACCTCTCGCTGTCAGCTGAAAGCCACCGTGAGGATTCACGACCCTCGCGTGTATGCGGATATCACGCTGGGTGGAACGGTGGGACTGGGTGACGCCTACCGCCGTGGTTTGTGGAGTTGTGACGATCTGACGACCTTGGTTAGGATCTTCGTCTTGAATCGCACGCTCCTGGATCGCATGGAAGGTGGCATGGCGCTGGCGACGAGGCCATTGTTCAAGACGATCCATTGGCTGAATCGCAATACGAAGGCCGGCAGCAGGAAGAACATCGCAGCCCATTACGATCTGGGCAACGAGTTCTTTCGTCTCATGCTTGACGAGACGATGATGTACTCTTGCGCTTGCTTTGAGCGACCGAATGCGACGCTGGCGGAAGCCTCACGCGCAAAGAACGATCGCATCTGTCGAAAGCTGCAGTTGGTCGCCAGCGACCATCTCCTCGAGATCGGCTCCGGTTGGGGTGGATTCGCCATCCATGCCGCGTCTCACTATGGTTGCCGTGTGACGACGACGACAATCTCGCGGCGGCAGTATGACCTGGCCCTGCAACGAGTTCAGGAAGCTCGCTTGAGTGATCAAGTCACGGTGTTGCTCACGGACTATCGGGATTTACCGACGCTAGGTGTGCAATTCGACAAGCTCGTCTCCATCGAAATGATCGAGGCCGTCGGGCATCAGTATTACAGGACGTTTTTCGAGATCTGTAGCCGCATGTTGACGCCTCAGGGGTTGGCCCTCATTCAGGGCATCACGATCGATGAACGATTCTATGAGCGGGCAAAGCACTCCGTCGACTTTATTCAACGCTTCATTTTCCCCGGCAGCTGCATCCCGTCCGTGAGCGCTCTGACGCAAGCGTCTGCGAAAGTCGGCGATCTGGCACTGATTCACTTTGAAGATCTCGGAGTGCACTACGCTCCTACGCTGCGGGCCTGGAGGAGGAACCTTGTCACGAATCTTCCGGAGATCAAGGCCTTGGGGTATCAACCTGAATTCCTTCGCCTGTGGGACTTCTATCTCTCTTACTGTGAAGGCGGCTTCCTTGAGCGCACAATCAGCACCGTCCACATGCTCTTTTGCAAACCGGAATGGCGGCCTCAATCTGTCGGATGCTGAGGCACTGAGGCTGGCCTCTCCGCTGATAGGCAGCAGCGTCGTACTAGCGTCCCTTCGCCTCAGCATCCCAGTGTGGACCTCCGTTACGCCTCGCCGTTCGATCTGCAACTCGTGGCGAATGTTTTGGCCCGACAGATCCATTGCTTCTCTCAGCCCACACCTCACTGAAGCTGTGAAAAACTGTGTGATGGGTCGGCTGGACAGTGTAGAATGCCACTCACTATCGTCTGCTGCACGAGGGAGGAAGAATGGTCACGCTTCGAGAGGAACTGGCGAAAGCGTTCCATGATACTCAGTCCTTCAAGTGGGATTGCGAGAAGGGCTTCAAGCTCGCATCCGGAGAGATCAGCCCCTTCTATGTTGATTGTCGCGCGCTCATGGCACATCCGGAAGCGCGTCGTCTGGTCGCCCAACTGGCCTATGAAGCGCTCACTGACATTGAATTCGATTGTCTGGGCGGCCTCGAACTCGGAGCCATCCCGATTGCCGTAACCATTTCCGATTTTGCCTGCGCTGCTTCGCGTCAGCGTCTCTGGCGGACTTTCGTCGTTCGCAAGCAGCCCAAAGACCATGGACTTGGAAAGTTGATCGAGGGTACCATTCGTCCCGGCGATCGAGCGCTGATCGTGGACGACGTGCTCACGAGCGGTGGGTCGTTGCTGAAAGCGATGGGGGTCGCGCGAGAGGCCGGGCTTCGGGTGGATCATGCATTGGTCATAGTGGACCGCCAAGAACAGGATGGAAGAGTGCGTGTGGAAAGAGAAAAGCTTCAGCTTATCAGTCTGTTAACTATTCAGGATCTCATGAGCACGCTGAAGAAGGACTAGTGCCACCAGCATAGATTGGGCGTTCACCATTCATTTGCACTCGAACTCAATCCCCCACCGCCGCTCCTCTACCGTTTCTGGCGCCCCATCCAGCGGACTTACGACTCGTGTGCGCCCTTTGGTTTCTCCCTCGCGAACGATACTGTAGGATCTGCCGCCACATTTCTCTTTCATGAGGTCAAGGGCATCTTTGCGGAAGGAGGAGAGCATGGGGCCTTGTACTTCTTTAAACGGATAGATGACGATCCCACCCGTGTCGTGCTGTTGAACAATCTTTGCGCCATCGGCACAACCTCCAAGAGCTACGCACGCCGCTACCACGGCTGTTTTCAGCCAAGAATTGATCATTACCTGGTGCTGGCCCCGATCACTGTGGGCAACGGAATATGACTACCCGTGCCTCCGCCGAAGAGACTCTTCCATGAAGCATGTTCTTGTACCTGCAAGTCTTTTTCCCACAGCGATTCCAAAATGCGGATCTCTGAGGAGGACCCACCGTCCATTGCCATCGCCTGACGCACAGCAGGAAGCGCATCTTTAAAACACTGACCGATGTCGTATAAACGAACGGCTCCGAGGCTCTTGAAGACCAGAATATGTCCGGTCTCCGTTTCAGCGACAATCGTCTGATAGGCATGCTTCCCACTCTCCCGGACACGGATCTTGCCGGTGAGATCCAGAAGCATCAACGCCTGTGCCGCTTCCCGATAGCGCGGCTGTTCTTCGTCGAAACTCTCTGCGGCCAGATCAAGAACCCGCGCCTTCTTCAACCCCGAGGCGGACGGTTCGGCAACAAACAATCCCTGCCACGATGTGTGGCGTCGGCTTCCCAACGGACGCCCGTCCTTGTAGAGAAGACCGAGATAGGCGAAGTTTTCACGGAACAACCCCGCATTGAACAGCACATGATGGCCCGTTCGTCTCTGCCATTCGTCCATCCTCGGAGGTTCTGAAAGTCCTTCCTGGGCGTAATGATGGACGGAGAACTTTGTACGTTCGGGATCCATATCGACAACCAGCATTGTCGGCACGGTGAGA
This sequence comes from Nitrospira sp., assembly GCA_030444405.1. GTDB lineage: Bacteria > Nitrospirota > Nitrospiria > Nitrospirales > Nitrospiraceae > Nitrospira_D. The sequence goes on along the minus strand of JARFPM010000008.1, from coordinate 37,107 downwards.
CAAGCGTCACCTGGCTTCCACACCGAAACCGTTAGGCCGTCAGTAAGGCGCTCCCACGAGATATCCTGGGCAGGGCACAGGCCCGGTAGTAGAACTACACTCACTAGGAGGAGGCGCACGGCATAGTTGGCTCCTTCGATCAACTGGTGTGCAGTCATGACGGTCCCTGCAGATACCCAGTCGTAGCGCACAGGCAGGTGACGTAGCTCATGGTTCAAGATCGCTTCACGCTCCGTGACTGGTCAATTGCCTCCGGTTGTTAACTGACTCTCATCTGATTTGTCGGCTTCACATTCAAAAGCTCACGCACGGAACTTGCCAAGGCTTCCGGTGTAAAGGGTTTCTGCAGATAGGCACTGCCAGGGTCACCGGCTCCGATACCGACATCATCCGTATATCCTGAAATGAAGAGAAGCTTCAATTCCGGCTTGATCACGCGAAGATGCCTCGCCAGTTCAGTCCCACTCATCCCCGGCATCACGATATCCGTGAGTAACAGCTTGAGCTTCCCAATATGCGGAGTGGCCACCAGACATGCCTCTATACCGTTTCTTGCTTCAACGATGCGATATCCGAGCTTACGAAGTTCATCCCGGATGAGTATGCGGACATCCTCCTCATCTTCTACAAGTAGAATGGTTTCGTGACCTTCCACTGATTGCAAGGATACGTTCTCGTCTGTCAGGGCCTCGATCTCGCTTGCGACGCGTGGGAAGTAAACATCGAAACGCGTCCCCCGTCCACTCTCGCTGATCACATCCAATCCACCACCGCCCTCGGTGACCATGCCGAACACGGTCGAAAGCCCAAGCCCCGTGCCTTTTCCCTCCTCCTTGGTCGTAAAGAAGGGCTTGAAAATATGCTCCTGTACCTCCGGGGACATTCCGCAGCCGGTGTCGGATACCGAAAGCTTCACGTATTCTCCTGGTGGAATCGGATTGGCGTGGTATCTCGGCTGGTGGTCGAGATCGGCCGAAGCGGTTTCGATCATAAGCTTGCCGCCGGTCGGCATCGCATCCCGGGCGTTCACGACCAGATTCATCACAATCTGCTCGACAAAGGCAGGATCAGCTTTGATTCGGAGGTCGTCCACGCTCAGTCTCAACGTCAGTTGAATATCCGCTCCGATCAACCTTCGAAGCATGGTCTCAACATTACTGAGAGTGGCATTCAGGCTCAACACTTTCGCTCCGGAAGGCTGTTTCCTGCTGAACGTGAGCAACTGGCGAATGAGGACCCTCGCGCGATCCCCCGCCTTCTGCATTTCTTTCACCCTGCTTCTCAGCGGATGATCCTGGCTCATTTCACCGAGCAGAACCTGACTGTGGCCCATGATGACAGTCAGCAAGTTATTGAAGTCGTGCGCCAGTCCTCCCGCTAGACGGCCGACGGCTTCAAGTTTTTGTAGCTGCCGAAGTTGCTGTTCGGTTTGCAGAAGCGCCTCCTCCGCCTGCTTCCGCGCGACCCGTGCTTGAAGCTCACGCAGCACTCGGCGCACCGACGGGACAAGTCGACCTAATCCTCCTTTGGGAATGCAATCCGTCGCACCGCGCTGCATTTGCTCGATGCACAGTGTCTCAGTAAGTGCGGACGCAACAAAGATAAACGGTACGTCAGGAACCAACTCTTGGGCCAACTCCAAAGCGCCCCCCCCATCAAACTCAGGAACGGAGAATTCAGCCAAGATGAGGTCCACCTGGCCTTCCTTCAGAACTGAAGTAAAAGCGTGGCGAGTTTCTACCCGTCGTATCGCACAAGACATGCCTCCCTCGGTCAACAGGGCCTCGATACGACCAGCAACTTGTGGGTTAGTCTCTAGATGCAGTACTCGCAGCAGAGTCGTCATGGCAAGGTCAGTGGGTAGAACGGCAGCTTTCGGGAGGGGGTTCATTGATGACACCCCAAAACGTCCCCAGTTCCTTGACCGCAGACAAAAACTTGTGAAACTCTACAGGCTTGACGACGTAGGCGTTGGCCCCCAAGGCATAGCTCTCGGCCAGGTCACGTTCTTCTCGCGATGATGTTAGCATCACAACGGGAATCGGACGAAGATTGATGTCCGCCTTGATGGTACGCAAAACCTCGAGGCCGTTCACCTTGGGCATTTTCAGATCAAGAAACACTACTGCAGGGTTTCCTCTCAGCCGGGACTTGAATTGTCCCCGACAATACAAATAGTCCAACACTTCAGCTCCGTCATGGCACAGAACGACTTTCTCGGAGATATGCTCTGCCTCCATGGCAGCCAAAGCCAGCTCGGCGTCTCGGGGGTTATCCTCGGCAAGTAGGATCGGTTTGGCCGTAGTCATGAATCACGCCTCCTGCTTGGGAGCAGTACGTAGAACGTCGCTCCTTTGTCCGGCACACCTTCGGCCCAGGTCCGTCCCCCATGGCGATGAACGATCCGACGAACGTTGGCGAGGCCAATACCAGTTCCTTCAAACTCGTCGGCTCGGTGTAGTCTCTGGAACACTCCAAACAGTTTGGGGGCGTACTGCATGTCGAATCCCACACCATTGTCGCGGACGAAAAGGACGATTTCCGTAGAGCTTGGGCGTTCCACACCGATCTCAATCGTGGCGATCGGCCTGGTGCTCGTAAACTTCACGGCATTTGCGATCAAGTTCATAAAGACCTGTCGGAGCATGGCCGGATCGCCCTGTACTTCAGGCAGTGCAGCGATTGTCCATGATATTTCTCGTCCTTGCAAGTCCAAGCGGAGATCGGAAAGGATGTTCTTGATCACCTGATCCAGGTTGACGGCGGTGTGAAGCATTTCTTGCCGACCCATACGAGAGAAAACCAACAGGTCGTCGATCAGCTGGCCCATCTGCTTGGCAGAGTCGGAGATTGTCTGCAAATACCGAGTAGCCTTGTCATTCAGAGAATGCTCGACCGCTCTTCGTAAGAGTGCGGCATAGCCGTCGATGTGTCGCAACGGAGCTCGCAGGTCGTGGGAAACGGAATAGCTAAACGCTTCCAGCTCCTTGTTTGCGGCCTCCAAGAGCTCTCCTCGACGTTGTAGCTCTCCGGCAACACGTCGCCGTTCCGTGATGTCATGCCGTATGAGGTAATACACCCCTGCCAGCAAAACCAGCTGCAGCAACGCACCGATGCCGAGCAGTACGATGGTATTCCTTGTCCCGGCGGCGGATTCTACTACACGCCGTCCTACTGCCTGCCGCTCATACAGATCCATTTCGGTAATGATTTGATGAATCACGCCGAGCTCACGCTTTCCGGCCCCTTCGAAGGCCATTTTCTTGACGGCCCGGAAGCCTCCTTCTTGAAACTGGGCAATGGCTTTTGATTCGGCGTTCAGTTGCCGGTCCATCATCCGATCGAGGAGTCCGGCTCGTTGCTGCTGCTCCGGTGACTCACGGATCAAGTCATTGAGATACGCAGTGAATGTCAATTTCTGCTTCGCGAACTTCTGGTACGCTTCCAGATACGACGCCTCTCCAGTCACCAGATAACGCCGGTGTGTATCTTCTGCTTCACTCATCGCCACATCGATATTGTTCAGGAGTTGGATGGTGTCATGACTGCGTCCATCCAGTCCTCTGTTCGTAAGTAGGATGTTCATATTGTGATAGGATATCCCACTCACGATGAGAATCCCCACGAACACTAGGCTGAACCCGGCTAAGACCCGTTGCTCGATGGTCAAGCCATGAAACCACCCGACTGAAACAGGGTAGAAACCGGATGAGCCCGCAGGAACGGAGGATGAAGGTTGAGGCCCCTCAGCCCCTAAGAAGGGAGTCTGTGATTGATGGTTGGAGGCTGCGTCCATCGATCGGGATGACTTGCATCAAAATACTTCGGTGATCGTACGGAAGCCATACAGTGAAATCGTGTCTCTCTGCTAATTGTAGCAGAACTCTTGAGAGGCGGAAGCAGAACCTAGCCGCCTAGCGAAGGACCCAGAGGAATGACAGTAACCGAAGGACCGACAAAATTGGCAAACATGAGTGTGGCGGAGACCACCCAGTCTGTGAACGGTTGCGGGTAAATGCCGATCACTAACGTTCCAGCTAACCCGACATAGATCACGGCCTTCATCGGACCAGAAATCGCGATAGGAGAGGGATCCAACGGCTCATTGATGTACATCTGTTTCACGACGATGAGGTAATAGTACATCGAGATCACGATGTTGATCAGCCCGACCGCGATCAATGTGTAGAGGCCTTCCTTGATAGCCGCTACGAAAATGTAGAGTTTGCCGATAAATCCGGCGAGAGGTGGCACTCCGGCCAGAGACAGGAGGAACAGCAACATCGCGAACGCCAGAAACGGCGACCGTCTGCTTAGGCCTCGGTAATCCTCGATTTCATCTCTTCCAATAGCCTGGCTGACCGCAATCACGACGGCGAACGCCCCGATATTCGCAAACAAGTACGCGAGAAGATAAAACAAAATGGCATCGCTTCCCATTTTGGTGCCCGCCGCAAGGCCGATCAGCACATTCCCTACTTGGGCGATACCGGAGTACGCCAGGAGCCGCTTTATGTTGCGTTGGGCAATTGCCACGATATTGGCATAGGTCATCGATAGGATAGACACAGCCACTAAGAGAGACACCCATAGGGGCTTGAACGTTCCCAAGGCAACCAGGAAAATGCGGAGCAAGATCGCAAAGGCTGCGCCCTTTGGAGCAATCGACAGAAAGGTCGTTACAGGAGTCGGAGCTCCATGGTAGGTATCAGGAATCCATGAGTGGAATGGAACGGCGCCGATCTTAAATCCAAGGGCCGCAAAGATCAGCAGAAACCCAATGATCAAGCCGGGTGTTGGCTGGGCGGACGCCATTTCCGAAAAGACGAGCTTGCCGGTTTCACCGTAGACGAGGCTAATCCCGTAAGCGAGCAAACCGGCGGCAAAGACACCCAGAATAAAAAACTTGAGCCCTCCTTCGTTCGAAGCCACATCATCACGCAGATAAGACACCAGAACGTAGAACCCAAGTGTTGCGAACTCCAGGCTGACGAAGACGGAGAGCAGATCGTTGGCGGACGCCATGAACATCATGCCCAGTGCCGCCATGACGACGAGGCAATAATATTCCCCCCTGAACAGAGTGAAGCGATTAACGTACTCGATTGATGCGAGGATGACGAGTATCGTAGCACTGAGAATCAAGACTTTAAAAAAGATCGCCATCCGATCCAGCACAAACATGTTGCCGAAAAGCGTACCGGAAACATGATTCAGGTCAAACCACCCCAAACATCCGAGTGTGATCACAAGGCCTGCGATACTGAGATAGGCCAGTCGCTCTTTGGGTAAGCGAGGAAGGGCAAAATCGACGATGAGGACCACACAGAGCCAGCAGGTTAAAAAGATCTCCGGCAATAAGAGCAGAAGATCGGAGAAAGCCATGTTCAGCGAGAAGGTCATTCGCGCCCCCTCCCTGAAACCTCAGACGAAGGACGTAAAACTTTATTCGCAGCAACCGAAGCGACACCAGTTGGTTCAGGGCTCATTTCAGCGCTTCCCCCACCTAGCCCATCTCCAGTTTGGGCGACTGGAACCACGCGTGTAATCCTTGCGACCAAAGGATCCACTCCCGAGCGAACGACATCATACAAATGCATCGGGAAAATCCCGAAGCCGATACTGATAGCGATCATGATTAACAGAGGCAGGCGGTCGACCGTAGAAATCGCATCATGCGCATGACTGTACTTTTGGTTCATCGGACCGTAGAAAAGGCCCCGCATCATTTTGAACAGGTAGGCTAAGGTCAGAACAATTCCTAACATGGCAACGATTACTTGGAGAGGGTACTTGTCCCAACTTCCGACAATGATCATGATTTCTGCAATAAAATTTACGGTGCCGGGCATCCCAATTGAAGCCATACAACCTACGACAAAACACACCGAGATAAACGGCATCTTGTTAGAAAGACCGCCCAACGAGGGGATGTCACGCGTATGGGTCTGATCATAGACCCACCCTGCCATCGCGAAGAGCATGCCGGTCGCCATGGCATGGGCGAACATGTAGATCACAGCGCCACTCAAGCTGATGTAATTCAAAGCCGCCATGCCTAAGAATACATAGCCCATGTGACTGGAACTGGAATAGCCGATCACGTATTTGGTGTCTTTGGCGTAAAACGCAACGAAGCCGCCGTAAATAATGCTGAACATGCACAGAACAGCGGCGATCGGCATCAGTTCTCTGGTCGTTTCAGGGAGAATTTCGAAGGCCACCCGAATAATGGAAAAATGTCCGAGCTTCATCAAGACGCCCGCATGAAGCATACTGGTTGCGGCGGGCGCAGCCGCATGGCCGACCGGAGACCACGAGTGCAACGGCCACAGTGGGGCGATCGATGCAAAGCCGAAGAACACCAACACCCAGATGATCTTGTCCAACGTCGTACCGAGCACCGGGATATTCATGAGATTGGACTGCTCACGGAGCACCAGAATATCGAAGGTGTTCAGGCCGGAGTATTTATAGATGAGTAAGATGCCCATCAGCGCGACAACGGCAAACGCCGACAGGAAGAGCACAAGTTTCATCGCCGCATATTCTTTGCTGTTCGATCCAAAGTTGAGGATAAATCCGACTGAGTCCCGCAGCTTCAGACCTTCGGGATCGGTCATCTCCAGATACTTCTTGGTGTGGCTGCCCCACATCCCCAACAATAAGTACATCGGGATGACAGACATCTCATAGAAGAAATAGAGGAAGAACAGGTCGAGGGACATGAACACGCCGATTGTGGCCGCAGCCAAAATCAGTAGCCAGATGTAAAACTCTTTCGTGCGGTCCTTGATATGCCACGACACGAAGATGCCGGCAAATAGCAAAATCGATGAGGCGAGCACGAGAGGCGTCCCGATCCCATCCACACCAAGATGCAATGAAATACCGAGCTGTGTCGACCATTCATATTTCTGGACGAACTGGAACCCGCCTTTCACCGGATCATACGCATAAAAGAGATAGAGCGACGCAAGCAGCGACACAAACGCCGCAGTCGCTGCGACACTTCGAACGAGCAGAGGCTGGCGATTGGAAATAAAAATCAACGCCAGGGCCCCCGCGAACGGCGCAAAAAGGATATAGAGCAGTGTGTACTCTCCCATTGCGCGACCTAATACCCTCTTTCGAAGTGGTTGCCTTCCAGTGACATTTTCGTCTCCTGTTGGACTCGATCAACAAGTGCTTGGACCGATCCATTCATGATTCGCAAGAACGGTGACGGATAGAGCCCGATCCAAAGAATCATGACAGACAGCGACACCGCAATGATCTTCTCGCGCGGTTGCAGGTCGCTCATCGTCCCCTTCACCGCAGCACCCAACGGCCCTAACATCGAACGTTCGTAGTACCACAGAAAATACGCGGCGCCGAAAATCACCCCCAGAACGGCAATGGCCCCGAACCACCATTTGGCTTTGAACGCCCCCAAAAGAATGAGAAACTCGCCGACAAAACCATTGGTGCCGGGAAGTCCGATCGACGCCAGCCCGATAATGAGAAAGAAGGTCGCCAGCAAAGGCACTTGTTTCGCCATTCCGCCGAACGCCGATAACTGGGTCGTCTGCTGCCGAGAGTAGAGAAACCCGGCGATAAAAAAGAGCCCCGCCGTGCTGAATCCTAGATTGATCATCGTGAGCAAGCTCCCTTGCAGACCTTGGTAGTTCAAGGCAAACAATCCCACGACGACAAAGCCAAGATGACTGACGCTGCTGTAGGCTAGCAGGCGTCGAAAATCGGCTTGGACCAAGGCCATCCAAGCTCCATACAGAATCGCGCAGAGTCCGAGCACGACCACGACCATAACGACCGTCTCGCTTTTCGACGCATCCGGGAGCAAGGGAATGCTGAAGCGCATGAAACCAAACGTGCCCAGTTTCAAACCCGCCAAGACCACAGCCATCCCGATCGGACCCTCCAACAGCGCATCTGGCAGCCATGTGTGAAAGGGAAACACTGGCGCTTTGAACGCAAATCCTAAGAACATCAGCCAAAAGATGAGGAGTTGCTGAGAGACGGGTATTGGCACCGTCAGGAGATCGAGCAGATCAAACGAATAGGTCTGATCCGTGTGGTGCAGCAACGCCCACTGATGATAATTGATGTTCAGCAACGCGATGCCTACCAGCATGAATACACTGCCCAAGAGCGTATACAGGACGAACTTCAACGCGGCATAGTGACGCTCGGCTCCTCCTCCCCACAGTTTGATCAAGAAGTAGCTGGGAATAAGCATGAGTTCCCAGAACACGAAGAACAGAATCAAATCCAGCGACACGAAGACGCCCATCGTCGTCGTCTCGAGCGCTAACAGGCACATCATGTACAGTTTGACTTGATGTCGGATCGTATCCCACGAGTACACCACCACCAAGACCGTCAGAAAGGCCGTGAGCCCAACGAACAATACACTGATTCCATCGACTGCCAGGTGATAGCTGATGCCTAACGCCGGAATCCATCGGACACGCTCTGTAAACTGCATGGCGGCCGATTCCGGTACGAAACGCAGCAGGACAAATACAGAGAGCGCAAACTCCACCAGCGCAATAGTGAGTGCTGAGGTCCTGACCATATCTTCTTCGTCGAACAGCCAGAGCACAGCCGCCCCGACAACGGGGAGGAATAGAATACAGGACAGAATCGGAAATCCGGCTGTGAGTTCTTCGAGCATGAAAGTAATCTGATCGGGTTAAGACCTACCTCTGAGCAAACAATTGAACGACAAGAACCAAAAGGAAAAGCCCCGCAACGATGATGGCGGCATAATGATGGACCATTCCACTCTGTATCTTTCGCCCTTCGCGAGCCGCGAGATGATTTCCATAGCCGATCACGTTGAGCCCGGCATAGACGATGTACTTCTCGATCCATGTAGAGCCAGAGGCACCCCAATCGGTAAGCCGTCCCACGCCGCGCACGATACCGTCTATGACCGTACGATCGAACCAGTCAAGCATTGCACCCAGACGTTTGAGCGGCTCGACAAAAATAAGGTCGTACAGTTCATCCACATAGTACTTGTTCAATAAGATCCGATATGCCCCGGAAAATCTCTCCGCCCATCCTTCCGAGGTCACCGGACTCACGGCATACAGGAAATGTGCGAGTCCCCATCCGAGCAAGGCAATGACGATCGCGATGCTCATTAACAGAAGTACCATGCCGGCACCGGCCTCATGCTCAGCCCCAACCCCGACGACCGGTCCCAAAAATCCATGCAGCCAGCCATGCTCCGGGGGAAACCCCAAAATCAATCCACCCACGATCGAGAGAAAAGCAAGGACCAGCAATGGAGCGACCATGACCATCGGAGATTCGTGCACATGCTCGGCCGTATGAGCATCCATCCGAGAAGCACCATAGAACGTCAGATAGGTCAGACGGAACATATAAAAAGATGTCATTAGTGCCCCGACGGCCGCCATGCTATACAGGAGATAGTGATGATGGGTGAAGGCATGGGCCATAATTTCGTCTTTGCTCCAGAATCCCGCTAAGGGTGGAAGCCCGGCGATCGCAATGGTGCCGATCAGAAACAGACGATGGGTCCATGGAATTCGGTTGCTCAGTCCGCCCATCTTCCGGATATCCTGTTCCCCCGATAATGCATGGATCACCGACCCTGCCGACAAGAACAGCAACGCCTTGAAGAACGCATGGGTCATGACATGAAAAACGGACGCCGTATAGGCACCGATCCCGCAGCCTAGGAACATGTATCCGAGCTGGCTCACGGTCGAATAGGCCAAGACGCGCTTGATATCGGTCTGGACGAGTCCGATGGTCGCCGCAAATAAGGCGGTGCCTCCTCCGACGAACGCCACCATCGACATCGCGAAGGGTGAGAGATCGAAGATGGCGTGATTACGGACGATCATGTAGACACCGGCCGTCACCATCGTCGCCGCATGGATCAAGGCGCTCACTGGCGTCGGACCTTCCATTGCATCGGGCAGCCATGTGTGGAGGGGAAGTTGCGCGGACTTTCCGATCGCACCAACGAGGAGACAGAGAGCGATGGCGGTGGCCATGTCCGGAGACAGTTGCCCGACCTGGGAAAAGACCTTTGTATAGTCCAGAGTCTTAAAGTTGATAAAGACAAGAAATATGGCCACAAGAAATCCCGCGTCGCCGATCCGGTTGACGACGAACGCCTTGGATGCTGCTTTGGCCGCAGAGACTTTGTCATAGTAATAACCGATCAAGAGATACGAACAGAGCCCGACGCCCTCCCAACCGATAAAAAGCACGACATAGTTGTTCCCCATGACAAGAAGCAGCATGGAGACCATGAATAGATTCATGTAGGTGAAGAAGCGCGTGAATCCGACTTCTCCGTGCATATAGCCGACGGAATAGACGTGAATGAGGAACCCCACACCTGTGACGACCAGCAGCCAGGCACAGGTCAAGGGATCCACCAGGTAGGCTAAATTGATCGCGAGATCACCCCCGAAGATCCACTCATAGACAATCACTTCATGGGAAACTCCCGTACGCATGACATCGGCAAATACGCCGACCGTGCAGAGAAACGATAGACCGACCGCCCCCCAAGCCAATCGATGGGCCAAGTCATGAGAGTAGCGGGATCCGAGCAGTCCGTTCACAAGGACCGCGAGCAACGGAAAAACAGGAATCAATTTGATGAGGAGATCAGTCAAGTCGGACACAGTATCGTGCCATTCCGAGGATGTTCACCTAGCCAACCATGCTCACGGAGCCGGATCCTAAAGCGTACGCTTGGGGGTACGTTGAGGGGTACGAGCCACCGACTGCACCGTTGGATGTGACCGCCCACATCCTGCTACCACTTTAACAGGTTCATTTCATCCACATTCGTGGACATCTTGCCTCTGAACACGACGATGATGATGGCCAAACCGACGGCCGCTTCGCCCGCCGCAATCGCGATGATGAACAGAGCCACAAGTTGCCCTGCCATAGATTCCAAATAATGTGAAAAGGCGACCAAATTAATGTTGGCGGCATTCATCATGATTTCAACTGACATCAGCACAATGATGAAGTTCCGCCTGACAAGCACACCCAAAATCCCCGTCATAAAAAGGACGGCGCTTACGGCTATATAGGCAGACAGCGGGATCATAAGCGCTCTCTCCCCGCATCCAGCTGTTTCGGAGTCTTGGCCAGGACGATCGCGCCGATGACGGCTCCAAGCAGAAATATGCCGACGATCTCAAACTGCAAGAGATGGTCGCTAAACATCTTGATACCAACGGCGTATGTATCCCCGTCTTGCAGCACGGCAATGGCCGGCGCATCCCCTTTCGCCCCATCAAACGGAGACCGTAGGAGGAGGTACAGAACGTAGCTGGCCCCCAAGACGGCAGGCCCGAGAATATACCGAGCCGATTGATGAAAATACCGATCATCCGTCTTGAGATTCATCAACATCAACACAAAGAGGTACAGCACCAGAATGGCCCCGACGTAGACGATGACCTGCACGGCCCAAAGGAACTCCGCATTCAGGAGGATGAACAGGCCGGAGACGTGCATCAGCAACACGAGCAGGGAGAGTGCGCAGTGAACTGGGTGACGCAAGGTCACCGTTAAAACACCGCCGGCAATACTGACCAATGCAAAATAAGCGAAAAACATTCCGACCATGTGTGCGGCTCAGCTCAGATGTTTGGGAGGTGGTTGGGTCGACTTCTGTACCGACTGCGGGAAATAGTAGCGGTACTCGCGGCTCTGCTCGACATTTTTCTCCTGGTTGTGCGCATACAAATATTTCTTCCCATCATCGAGGTGGCGTTCGCCGATGTCGTAAAGCCGCTTCTTGTCGAACAGCAGACTGCGTTTGTCGTGAGTTGAATATTCGTACATCTTGGTCATCGCCAGCGCGTTGACCGGACAGGCTTCGACACAATAGCCGCAGAAAACACATTTTGTGATGTCGATATAGAATTCACTGGCGTAGCGCTGGAGTGGACGGGTCATATCCTCCGCACTAATCACCTTGATGCAACGCGATGGGCAAGCGGCCTCGCACAGATCGCAGCCGACGCACCGCTCTCGCCCATCATCGTATCGAAGCAAGCCAAGCGCACCGCGATGCGCATCCGGAATCGTGCGTTGTTCCCTCGGATACTGAAACGTCATCGGTCGATGAAGCATGTGCCGAAACGTGACTTTCATCGCATCCCAAATCTCATAGAAGAGCGCGGCATGGAGGATTTTTTTGGTCAAGGCGGCGACACTCATCGTAGACTCCTCGTCACGAACGAACGGCCGTACGCATCTGCTTACGCCTGTTCAACACTGACCCAGATCTGCTTGAACGACGGGACACCGGTCGTAGCATCAACCGACACGGTCATCAAGTCCTTCACCGGAGGTTCATTAAAATGCTCGGGGAAAAAGCAGGTGCCAGGCGCGATGGACTGATCTGCCTGCACTCCGAGCTGAAGGGAGCCACGATCGGAGGTCAGACGCACCTTCGCACCGTCTTGCAATCCAAGACGCTCCATGTCCCGTATATTCATCCGCAGCTTCCCAGTGTTCGGAGCGATCTTGATAAGTCCGGGCGCTTGCGTCGACAGTTTCCCCGAATGCACTAATAACTGCCCCATCAACAGGGAAAAGGGACGCCCGTGTTCTCCCGATGGCGGAGTCCGTTGATAACGGGCCTTGACCTCCGCTGCGTAGCCGCTGGACAAATACTGGCCAGGGACAGGGACGACTTTACGGGGTTGTCCGAGATTATAGTATCCGGGCAACAGCTTCATGATTTCGGCTTGAATATCATTGGCCGATTGGTATTCCCATCGGTATCCCATGGCATTCGCAAGGGCTGTCATGATGTGCCAGTCCGGCAGGCTCTCTCCAAGTGGATCCATCGCCTGACGAACGCGAAGCACACGACCTTCTAGGTTCGTAAACGTGCCGTCCTTCTCCGCATACGTGCAAGCGGGGAGCACAAAATGAGCCAATTTTCCAGTATCAGTCAAAAAAGGATCTTGCACGACTAACAGTTCTAGTCGTTCGAGAGCAGCTCGGACCTCCATCGAAGCCGGCAAGGTCGCGAGCGGATTTTCCCCCAGAATGTACAGGGCTTTAATCTGTCCACCCTTGCACCGCTTCAAGATTTCGATGAGATGTGCCCCTGATCCGACAGGAGGTAGCGACGCTTCCCATGCTTTGGCAAAACGCTCCCGAGCTCCTGGGTCGTCAAACCGAGCCTGACCTGGAAAAAACTCAGGTGACGCGCCCATATCAACGGCCCCTTGTTCGTTCGGCTCCTCCGTCACCGTGTCCACCCCGCAACCCGTTCGACCGAGCTTGCCGGTGATCCAGGCGAGATCCATCAGTTTTAAGACGTTCTGATAACCGTTCGCTCTCCTGACAATCCCTTCCGCACACAAAATGATCGATCTCGGGGATTCCGCAAAAATGGAAGCTATTTCCCTGAAAGCCTCAATCGGAAGAGCGGTCTGAGCCGACAGCTGATCCAATGAAACATTCGCCACCGCACCCCTAAGCGCTTCAAACGCTTGGGGATGCCTTCCCACAGTTTCTTCATCCACCAAATCTTGGTCGATCGTCGCCTTGACCAACCCATCGATCACTGCTCCTTCTGTCCCAGGCTTGATCAAGAAGGGGTGCGAGGCCAGCTTGGCCACATTCGTAATGGCGCTATCGAGAGTCACCACCTGAGCTTTGTAGACTCGGATAGCCTCTTTGATTCGCACGGCGGTCAGCGGGTTCGTCTCCGAAATATTGGAGCCGATCAAAATGATTGCTTTTGCTTTTGTCAGATCTTCCCAATCATTCGGCGATCGCCCAAGTCCGACGGCATGTTTGGACGCGAGCACAAAGTTCATATGGCCGTAGCGGGCGCTGCTATCGAGCTGGTTGGTTCCAAAACCAGTGCGCATGAGCTTCTGAAACAAATACAGCTCTTCATTCGTACAGCGCGCCGTCACGAGGCCAGCGATGGCATCGGCACCGTATTTGCGTTTGATTTCGGTCAACCGGTCTACGAGCAGGTGCATTGTTTCCAGCCAAGGCTTCTGCACCAACTGACCCCCTTCGCGTACCAGGGGCTGTGTAAGCCTGCTCTGACTGTCCAGATATTCGAACCCAAAACGTCCGCGTACGCAGAGCCCACCGTGCCCCTTGGCAGTTTCCGATCGGTCTCCCCATTTGTTCTTCCAAGATAATGGGGAGGTGACTCGGACCACCTCTTCATCTTTCGTTTCCAGGTAGAGTTGGCAACCGTCTCCGCAGTAGTTGCAGGTAGTCGTCGTCTTCTTCATCTGCCATGGTTTATACAGATACTTGGAAAACTTGTTTGTGATGGCGCCAACCGGACAGACCGCTAAACAATCTCCGCAGAATTCACAATGGAGGGCGAGGTCGCCCTTGGCCACCACCTGGTTGAATCCACCCTTCTTCATGAACTGTAAGGCATCGATCATCAACACATCCTTGCAAACATTGATGCATTCCGCACAGGCGATGCAGCGATTCATGTTGAAGTCGAGTACGGGACTGCGCGTATCTTCCGGAATGAATTTCTGCTTGGCATTGGCCAGATTTGTCACGCCGTGCTGGAAAGCCATGTCCTGCAACTCACAATGGCCGTCCGCATCGCACACCGGGCAATCGAGAGGATGCACAGACAGATGCTTCTCGACGGCCTTCTTCCGGGCGAGAAAGAGATCTTCGCCTTCGGTACGGATCACCATTCCAGCCGCCGCCTTGGCGGTACACGACCGAACCGGAGCTTTCTTCCCCTCTTGCATCACCAGACACATACCGCAGGAGCCGAACGGGTCGAATGTGTAGTGGTAGCACATAGCCGGGATAATTTTGCCCGTCATTGCGATAACGTCGTACAACGACACACCGTCTTTCGCAGTGACAGCTTTACCGTCTATGTTCAGTTCGATCGTCGTCGCTTCGACGTCGGGATTGGTCGCTGGCTTAAGTCCCATGCTTGGTCCGGCGGTTTTGAGTTTTTAGTTCTTTTCTTAATGCTGAGTTGAAACTCAAAACTCGGCACTCACAACTCAACACTCTCTACTCGCTATCGATCGCACTCCCCCATCACGACATCGTACGTCCCGAAGATGGTACAGGCATCCGAGATCATATAACCTCTGGCCATATGATCAAACGCGCCCATGTGGACGAACGAAGGGGCACGAATCTTCAGCCGATAGGGCTTCCCTCCCCCAGTACTGACGATGTAAAAGCCCAGTTCCCCTTTGTGCGCTTCTGTACCGCAGTAGATTTCACCCGGTGGAGCATCAAACCCCTGCGAGAAGAGCTTGAACTGTTGGATCATCGACTCTAGGTTTGTAAAGACCCGTTCTTTCGGCGGAAGCGTCACGCTGGGAACATCCGCCATGATCGGTCCCTCCTGCATCTGCTCCAGACATTGTCGAATGATCTTGACGCTCTCGTAGAGCTCCATTACCCGAATCCAGTAACGATCGTACGTATCCCCGTTCTTTCCGACTGGCACGCTGAACTCGCATTTTGGATATGCGCTATAGGGCTCGTACTTGCGGAGGTCATAGTCCACGCCGGATCCGCGAAGAACCGGTCCACTCAGCCCAAAATTGACCGCATCTTCGGCGGAAATCACAGCGATCCCTTTGGTGCGCCCAAGCCAAATGCGATTTTTCTCGAGAAACACCTGATATTCATCAATCTTCGGTGGGAAATAGTCGAGGAACTGTTTGAGCTTGTCGATCAACGAGGGCGTCAAGTCCCGCTCAACCCCACCGATTCGATACCAGGTCGTCGTGAGACGAGCTCCGCACAGCTCGTCGAACCAATCGAGCAGGATTTCCCGATCCCGAAAACAATAAAAAAAGACGGTCATGGCCCCGATGTCAAGCGCCTGGGCACCCAGCCAAAATTGATGCCCAATGATGCGCTGGACTTCAGCAACGATTGTCCGGAGGTATTCCGCCCGCTCCGGGACTTGTAAATTCAAGAGTTTTTCAACAGCACGGCAATAGGCAAAGTTGTTGTACATCGCGCAGACATAGTCGAGCCGATCCGTATGAGGAATGAACTGATGATAGGTGCCGTCTTCAGCAAGCTTTTCTACTCCTCGGTGGAGATACCCCATCACCGGCGTGGATTTCACCAGCCGCTCCCCTTCCAATTCCAGTATCACCTTGAGAACACCGTGCGTACTGGGGTGTTGGGGACCCAAGTTGAGCAGAAGCTCCTCGGTCCGCAAAGTCGGGAGCGACTCGCTTTCCGGATGCTCAGGGTCAATCTTATAAACAGTGGTTCTTTGATCCTCGAATGCCATGCTGGTGGAGCGTCCTATCGTGGGACTTCGTCCAGAAAGTCAAACGTATCTCGCCAGCCTTTGCCACGAAGTGGAAAATCTTTTCGCAAAGGGTAACCTTCGGTATAGTCATCAGGCATTAAAATACGGCGAAGGTCCGGATGATTTCGGAACCGGATACCCATCATATCGAAGACTTCGCGCTCCATGAAGTCGGCACCCTTCCACAGATCCGTCAAAGAATCAACCACACAATCCGATTCAGGCACCCGAGTCTTCAGCCGGATGCGATGCCGCTTCCGAATCGAGTAGAATTCCCACACCACTTCGAATCGCTCTTCGTCGTCTGGCCAATCCACGGAACTCACATGGACGATATAATCAAAATCCATCCCGGGATCGTTGCGCAGAAACTGAGCAACTTCATGGAGTTTGTCTCGCGAGACGGTCACTGCCACATCGCCTCGCCATTCAGCTAAGCCGGTCACTCCGACTGAAAACGTCTGTTGAATTCGCTGTAGTAGTGGGTGCATAGATGCGTGTCAGACTTTCAAATTAACCTTGACCTGTTCCGGCTGAGTCACAAACACACGTTTTTGCATAATGCGCTCTTGCAGTTTTAAAATCCCGTCCAAAAGCGCCTCCGGAGTCGGAGGGCAGCCGGGCACATAAATGTCAACGGGAACAAATCGGTCGACTCCCTGCACGACACTGTAACTGTCATAGATGTTGCCTGAGGTGGCACAGGAACCCATCGCAATCACGTATTTGGGTTCCGGCATTTGGTCATAAATCTTTCGAATCACCGGCGCCATACGTCGGCACACGGTTCCGGCGACAATCATCAAATCCGACTGCCGCGGCGAACCACGAAACACTCCTGCTCCGAACCGATCCATGTCGTACCGGGAAGAAACGGCGGCAATCATCTCGATGGCGCAGCAGGCAAGCCCGAAGGTCATAGGCCAGAGAGAACCCTTCCTCGCCCAGTTCACGGCTTTTTCAAGAGACCCCGTGATGACGTCCGGAGCCCCGTCTTTTTCATGCCGTCCCAGTTGGATCAGTCCCATACAATCCTCAATCCCACTCCAGCGCGCCTTTTCGCCAGGCATACACGTAGGCCACGATGAACAGCCCTATAAAAATCATCATTTCAATCAACCCAATCACCCCGATCTTGGTGAAGACGACGGCCCAGGGGTAGAGGAAGATCACCTCAATGTCGAAGATGACGAACAACATCGCAAAAATGTAATACCTGACGGGGAACGGCATACGGGCATCAGAAAATGGTTCGGCTCCACATTCGTAGGTCGATAGTTTTTCTGGCTCCGGGTACCGGGGCTGCACAAAATGACTGACCAGCAACGTCAATATCCCCAAAACCAACCCGACAAAGATAAAGAGAAAGATCGGGAAAAACTTTGTGAGATATTCAAGGAGAACTTCGGTACCGGTCATTTAGTTTTCTCTCACAAGGCGTTGAACTGGAAAGGGTATTCTAGTTTTGATGAGTGGAATCTTAGTGCCCTGGTCTCGGGGATAGCAAGCGAACAAAGGACCTAATTCAGGCGGACCCGAAAGCCCTAGGTATGATGGTCTGGGAGCGCAGAATAGGTTGAGCGGTTAGGTTCTGGTCGCAACTTACGATCAGGTATCAAGCGCATAATCTCCTTCGCTTCGTTTATCACCCCCGAAGAGGATGGTCTAGCCAGAGAGGATGGTCTAGCCAGTGAACTCTCCCATTCCAATTCTAAAGGAGAAAACGCCTTGACCTTTCGTCGTCGGTGGATCTGTGTGTCGATTCGTTCCTTCTGGCGGAAGGCCCTGGAGAGACGTTGACCATCTTTTTCGTTACCACTCATCGGTCAGTCACCACCCTCTCCAGACAGATACGGGATCATAAGATCCCACGTTATCACCGGAAAGAACGGCCCGTCAAACTCCTACCAATCCAGCTCAAATTCTTGACAAAACAGCGTCTTTTGCTATGTTTTTCAAAGCAGCACTAGACTCAGAAGGAATCTACCTATGAAAACCTTGGCGTCTCTCCTCCTGGTCCTATGTTCAGGAATCGTTGTCTCACTTGACGGAGCACGAGCTCAGTCTCCAGAGATTGATTCCGTTCGGTTTTCAGAGGCCGCGCTCGCCTTTTCCAGTGGTGCCATCCAGAAGACGTCCCCGATCGACGGAACCGTAAACTTGGTGACAGGTGATAATCAGTCAACGGGCAATCGCATGCTTCTCGGCAAGCGAGATTTACTCTATCTGAAGCTCAACAACCCAACCGATGTAGCAGTTGGTGACCTTTTCACGGTCTACCGGCGGGTTCGGAAGGTGTTTCATCCAGTGACGAAGGAATATCTCGGATTTGTCGTGAACCGTTCAGCAATCGTGAAGGTCACATCTGCGGATCACGCCCTTACAACGGTAGAGGTTGTGGTCAATTATGGAGCAGTTTCCCCTGGGGACCCTGTCGTGCGATTTGTTCCTCCTGCTCCAGATGTCGACACGACCCCTGTGGAGAATGTTTCCGACCTCGAAGGCATGATCATTGAGCTCCAGGCCGACCGGCCGATGACATTGGTTTCACAATCAAATGTCGTGTACCTTGATCGAGGAAGGGAGGATGGACTCAAAGCGGGCGACCTCCTCGATATCCACCGCCACAGTGCTGGGCTTCCTCCACGCAAGATCGGCCAACTCAAGGTGCTGTCAGCGGAACCTCATACGGCAGCTGCCAAAGTCATCAAGGCCAACACCCGTGTCATCAAAGGAGACCGGTTCAAACTCGTTGGATACGCCTCACCCCTCACCCAGCCGGTAGGAGCAATCCCGGAGTCGCCCACGACTCAGGCCAGTCAGGCCATCCCAGCCGATCTCGTAGCCAGCAAGCTGAAAGTACAAGACGCGTCTGGACAAAGCCGCCTTAACCTTGGGGACCTAGCGAAGTTTCTGCACTACGACTCAGGAGACGCAGCCATTAAGCCGGAGAATTACAAGGTGCTCGATCAGTTGATTGAATACCTGCGCACCAGCGGCGACACGAGGATGATCCGAATCGAGGGGCATACGGATAATGTGGAGATCGGCCCATCGCTCAAGTCACGGTATCCAAGCAACTGGGAGTTGTCCAAAGTACGCGCAAACGGCGTCCTCCGCTATCTCGTAGAAAAGGGTGGTGTGGATTCGGCACGCGTCAGTGCGGTAGGGCTTGGAGCTACCAAGCCAACTGCCACCAATGCAGTCGAGGAAGGCCGCACGAGGAATCGGCGTGTGGAGGTTTTGCTGTATGCGCCCAAAGCTGATACTTCGGAACCCATACCAGAAGTTCAGACTCAAGTGCAAAAGGTCGAGAGCAATCCTTCCAGTTTGAGCGCACGTGGAAGCAACGACCAGCCGACTTCTTCTACCGCTGGCTCAGATTCCACGAATTCCGCTGTTTCAGGAACCTTGTCAGTCGGTGCTCCATCACAAATTCCCGCACAGGATGGGTCGGGTACCGCCAACACCTCTGACACGAGCAGCTCTCCGTCGCCAGATACGAGCAGGCAGGGAACTCCCACCCAGCAGCCAGCCGCTGGGACACCAACGGAATAGCATCGGCCCTAGGCGGGGGATTCCTCCCTACCCGAATTCCCCGCTCTACGACACCATCTATAACTACAATCGAACCTTCCTGCTCAAGAATGCTGGTGTGGCCGGTGTTCTTCGCATTTCCAGACTGCTAGAATGCGGTATGGCTTGCGGTGGGACCTCGACCCTTCCTCCTCGAATGGCGGTACTCTATGCAGACGTTATCGTGCCCCGCCATATCGCGAAGGCCTTTACCTATCTCGTCCCTCCCACCCTAGCTCAGACCATAGCAATAGGGCGTCGCGTCCTTGTCCCGTTTGGACGGACGGTGCTGGAGGGGGTCGTCATCTCGCTGAGCAATCATCTTGCGACCGAGATAAAGCCTGCTTCCCTTAGAGAGATCCGCTCTCTAACCCCCGACGGACAAGTTTCCGCACTGTCTCCGGCACTGTTCGAACTATCTCGCAAGATCGCGGAATATTACGTTGCACCCTGGGGTCAGTGTCTTCGGCTCATATTACCCCCAATGGCAACGCGAAAAACCTCCCCCACGCGATATGTGGCCACTGCGCAGGGTCGCGCGGCCTTAGAAGCCGGCCTTTGTCCAGACTATCTGAAGCCAACTCTCGACCGAATTGCCCGACGAACTCCAGGAATCCTGTCCTCGACACTTGAACCAACCCGACAGGGAAACGCCGTGCGGGGCATCGACGACCTCATCAACAAGTCGTGGATATCACTCATACCTTCTAACAACACCGATGTCGAGCTCCAAAAGCCGAGCAGGAAGCTCACCTTGGACGAGTATGCTCGCCGAACGCCAGTCGACGGCGCTCCTCTCACTGAAACGCTCCCGACGGTCGACGCCTCATGGAAAGCGCACGTCGCACACGGTCTTCACGGAAACCAGATGAGAAAGCTCGTACTTCATGCCCCGTGGGAACACCGACTCAGCAGGCTTGCCGACGCTATTCAGCAGGCGCACTCGATGAAGCGATCCACTATCGTTCTCACCGGTGAGATCGTGAGAGCATCGTGGTTGAGACAACTGCTCTCAAGACTCACACACCTCCAGATTACCCTCGCACGCCCATCTTCAGAATCACGCCGATGGCAACAGAGTCAGGGACAGACTCCCTCGGTAGTCGTAGGAACCCGTTCAGCCATATTTTCACCTCTTAGATCGATCGGTCTGATCTGGGTGGAAGGAGAAGAGGATCCGGCCCTGAAAGAACCTCGGGAGCCTCGCTATCATGCCAGAGAGGTGGCTACCTTGAGAGCTGAGAGCGAACGGGCACTCGTTGTACTCTCCTCCTCTCACCCATCCCTTGAATCAAGATTCGATACCGAAGCTGCGATCCACTACGTGCCACAAGAAGTTGCTCTTCAACCCACGATTGAACTCGTTGACCTCCGCAACGAGTCAGTAGGAACCCTCCTGAGCCACAAACTCGTCCGAGCGTTGCACGACGCCCTACAGAACCATGCCAAGATCGTTCTCTTCCTCAATAGGAAAGGTTATGCAGGGACGTTGGTTTGTCGAGACTGTGGCTGGGTTCCTCGTTGCAATTCCTGTATCGTGCCGCTCACCTATTATCGTGAGGCTGGCAGGCTGACTTGCCGCTACTGTGGTAGGGCAGATCGATTACCGGATCTCTGCCCTTTGTGCTGTACTCCCCGTATGAGTCCTGTGGGTACTGGCACCGAGCGGGTTGAAGCTGAAGTTCGTCGCATATTTCCACAGGCCAAAATCGCCCGCCTCGATGGCGACACACTTCGGCATTCGGCGTCAGCTCATGCCCTGTGGGAAGGTGCCAGGTCGGGCGCGTGGGATGTGCTCATTGGGACCCAAGCACTGTTTTGCCGGGAGCCATTGCCCCGCTACGGCTTGGTGGGGGTCCTTCAAGCAGATTCCGGGTTGCACGTCTCGGATTTTCGCGCAGCGGAACGCACCTATCACCTGCTGGTTGATGCTGCCAACCTGGCATGTCCGGCGTCCGCCGGAGGTCGAGTCATAGTACAGACGCGCCTTCCTACACATCACGCCGTACAGGCCTTGACATCAGGAGATCCCAGTCAATTTTATAGTGCAGAATTCGCCGCACGCCGGCTTCTAGATTATCCGCCCGTCTGTCACTTGGCTGATCTCTCGGTAACTGGAAACGATCCTAGGATTGTCGAAGAGGCCGCCAAGCGATGGGGGGCGGAGCTGGAACAGAACGCCTGTGAGCAGGAGGCTTTAACTGTTTTAGGACCAGTGCCGGCAATACACAGGCGTCAAAAAGGCCGCCAGCAGTATCGTATCTTGGTTAAAGGAACTACCATCACCGCCCTCAGCCGACGGATTCACGCTTCTGTCCAGAAAATGGAGCGAGAGCACCACAAGGGTCGGCTCAAATTCGTTGTCGACATCGACCCGATCGAGAATGGATAAGGCTACATGCGTTGCTTCTTTTTGTTCGCCCGAGAAGTCGACACCGTCGCAACCTTCTCCTCGGATAGAGCCGCATCCAGCTTCCGTGCTCGTTTGAACAAGCCGTAGGAAAACGAAATCCAGAACACAGATGAGAAGAGACCCAGCACGACGGCTGAGAGGATCGTTCCCATCTCAGATTCGGGAAGTGATTCTGCCTGGCCCCTGAGTTGAATCATCAACACCAACGGCCAGGCAAAGCTTTCCAGCCCGAGCAACAGGGTAGACCATGCCCAGAGTTCCGTAATCGACTCCGTCATGAACCATAAGAACAGCCCCACGATCAGCGCCCATCCAACCACGATGACTGGTGAGACAGTTCCCCCCCAGATGAGCCAAAACCCGACGGCGGCAACGAAGGTCCCCAGAAACAGATTGAGCAATATCATGATGGGCATGATCCAGGCATGGAATGCGAAGTCTGACGGGACCCTATCGTGATGTCAATGCGAAGAACGTTGAGCGTGCGCGGCGAGTGGTCTAGACGGTCAGTTCGGCAGCAACCGTATCGAGCAGAACCTTCAGTTCAAAGGGCTTTTGAAGCGTCCGTCTGGCTCCAAGCATCTTTGCGACGTCCAAGAAATTGAGGACGCCGATCGTATCACTTCCCCCAGTCATCGCAATAACGCGCGTATCGGGGAACTCCCGTCGGAGCGTCATGATGGCCTCTAATCCGTCTTGGTCCGGCATGAGAATATCCATGATGACAAGATCCGGCGATTTAGCCCGATACCGTTCAAGTCCCTCTTTCCCGTCGCAGGCCTCTTCAACCTCATAGCCGGCCTGCTCCAACGTTTCCCGGATGAGCTGACGAACTTGGTCCTGATCGTCAACCACGAGGACCGACGGCATCCGATACCTCAATCGACATCCTGGATGGTTCTGGGCCGGAGTTGGCCGGTGCATCTGTAGATTCCGGAGAGGTGGAAGACTGGTCCAATGCCCGACGGATGGCATAGGCCAGCTCATGCAACGTGAGCGGTTTTAGAAGGTATTCCGTAACTCCCCGCGAACAGGTGTCGTCCAGACCAGGTACACCATTTGACCCACTACAGAGAATGACGGAAAGATCCGGTCGAAGTCGCCGACATTCTTGGACTAGACGATCCCCACTCATACCGGGCATCATCCGATCGGTGATCAGCAAGTCGAACCGATTAGGGTCGACTTGAAAGCCTTCCAAGGCTTCCGCGGCCGTCCTACAGACCACCGGATGGTAGCCGAGGGATTCCAACACCTCCCTTCCGAAACGCAGGACGGAGTCTTCGTCATCGACGAATAAGATACTTTCGTGTCCGTGGGCTAGCGGATCGTCCTGTGGAGTCGTTGATGGAGCACAAGCCGGGAGAGTAGGGAGGTAGACCGATACCGTCGTACCGGCGCCAATATGGCTCTCAACCGCCAGGGCACCGCCATGCGCCGTGACGATGCCGTAGACGACCGCTAGTCCCACACCCTGCCCCTTGCTGACGGCCTTGGACGTCACAAACGAGTCGAACCATCGGTTGATGCTCTCATGGTCCATGCCCTCACCTGTATCCCGAGCGCTCAAGCAGATGTACCTTCCGGCGGGGAGTCGACCGGAAGGCATGATCTGATCCGTTACAAACTCCCGGTTCTGAAGTTGAACCTCGAGGATTCCTCCCGTCTTCTGCATCGCACAGAGGGCGTTATCGACTAGGTTGAAAATCATCTCATGCATCTGCACGGCATTGGCTGAAATAGGGTCGGTCGCGTGTGCAATCTGCGTTCTGAGTTCAATCCACAAGGGGATCGTCGGACGAAGGAACCTGAGCGATTCTTTCGCCAAGGAATGGAGTAACAGTGGACTCCGACCTTGATCGTTCTGCCCACCGAAGGCCAGCAACTGCTGAATCAGGTCTCGGGATTTTTTCGCCGCCGTGACAACTTGCCTGATATGACGATGCGATTTGCTCTCAGCCGGAATCAACGGAAGCGCCAACTCACTGAAGCCGAGTACCGCCGTGAGACCATTATTCAACTCGTGAGCGATACCACCGGCAAAGGTGCCGATCGCTTCCATTCTCGCCGTCTCGCGCCTACGGTCCTTGATGTTCTTACGATCGGTCACATCGACGACCGTCCCAAGCGTACGGACCGGTTGCCGCGAGGAACCATCGCTATCAAACAAAGTCAGAGAACGAAGACTGATGTGCCGCATGGCGCCATCTGGTCTGACGAGACGGTGCTCGATCTCATACAGGCCGTTCCCTGTCGCGGCACGGGCTCGTTGGACCGTAGAGATCACCTGCTCCCGATCATCAGGATGAACGAGGTCAAGGTAGCGCTGCCATGAAGCTGGCTCATCGGTACCGACGCCGTAGATGTCACGGAGGATCGGTGACCAAGAGAGGGAATCCGTCCGATGATCGCATTCAAAAAACCCGACCCGCCCTACCTGCACGGCAAGATCAAATCGTGTCTCGCTATCCAGAAGCGCCTGTTCGCCCTGCCGACGGGCGGGGATGTCCTTGTATTGGATCCTGTCAGGAGCTTCTGCGAACTGCCCAAGTTGTGACACTTCGCTCATGGTCCAAACGACCGACGTCACCCGACCTAGGCGGTCTTTCAACGGTGACAGCGATACGTCACTCCAAAATGTGGTGCCGTTCTTGCGGTAATGACATGACCGCACACGACATGCCCTTCCATCTTGGAGGGCCATCGCAAGCTTTTCCATCGAGGCCCGATCTGTATCTGGGCCGGTCAAGATCGACGTCGTTTGACCGACCACTTCCTGCTCAGTGTAGCCAGTCAGCAACAGGAAGGCTGGATTGACATGGACAATGGGATGATGAGACAACGTCGCATCCGTCACGAGCACGCTACAATTGGTCGCCGCGATGACGGTTGAATTCAGGACGTTCTCTTGGCGCTGTCGAAGCAGCATCCATAGACAGAAACTGAGGGACAGGAGCAACCCAAGGAAGAGACCAGCAGTCATGCGGGACAACCTCCCGGTGTATGCACACGGCGTAGTTAAGAATCCGAATAAATTGAGGTGAACCTACATGAAACGCAAGGGGAATGCCCAGATATGAAGGGTAGCTGCAAAGCTAGATTTTTGCACCTAAAATCAGTAGAGCCGAATGTGTGTCGCTCATCCTCGCCGTTTCACAAAAAACGCGGCCGCCTGCGCGCGCCGGGTGATGCGAAGCTTTTGAAATACGTTTGCCAAGTAGTTCTTGACGGTCTTGTCGCTGAGTCCGAGCGTAACGGCGATTTCCTTGTTGGTCTTTCCTTCGGCAACCAGCGCGACAACTCGTTCTTCCTGAGAAGACAGTTGATCCGTGCCAGGGGTCGCCGGCAGATCGTGAAGCCCTCTCAACCACCGCAGAGCCCGTTCAGTCACACTGGAGTCCAAAATCGATTGGCCGTTGGCAACCGCGCGGATGGCTTCGAGCAATCCGGGTGAATCGATTTCTTTGAGGACATAGCCATGAGCACCGGCGAGCACTGCGGCGAGAACGGAGTCGTCGTCGGCATAGGAGGTCAAGAAAATGACCCGTGTCTCCGGCAGCGCCCCTAGAATCTCCCGACAGGCATCGACACCGGACCCGTCCGGCAGTCGGACATCCATCAAGATCACGTCAGGTTTCAACCTCTGCGTTTGCTGGATCGCATCCGCCATGGTACCCGCTTCCCCTACAACCGAGACACCGTGATTCTGGCCGAGCACCGTCCGCAGTCCCACGCGAATAACCTCATGATCGTCCACGAGCAGTACTCGAATGGCGTGAGTTTTAGTTGTGAGCATAATGAGTATCCTTTGGAAGATCGAGTGAGATCCTCGTCCCCCTGTCAGGTTTCGACTGGATGGCGAACAAGCCGCGGACTTTTTGAGCCCGTGCCGCCATGTTGACTAACCCGTGACCAACCCGCTGAACCGAGCGTGTATTAAACCCAATGCCGTCATCCGTCACGGCGAGACGATCTGAGCGGATGAGATCCCGGAGCGATACAGTGATCTGTTTGGCACGACTGTGGCGCAGCGCATTACTCATCCCTTCCCGTACGATGTTGATAATATGGAGCGCCTGTTCGGTGGAAAGCCGCCGTGCTGCCGCCTCGTCGATCCTCACCCGACATCTGGCGGAAGAGAAAATGGCCATCGTTTCGACCATGGTCCGCAGGGCGGTCGAGAAGTCTTTACCCTGCATCACTTGAGATTCGAGTCCGGCAATGAAATTCCGGACCTCCGTCATGACTTGGTTGAGCTGCCCAATGGCTTGATTCAGTGTCGCCAGGAATTTCTCCGCGACACGATCTGGCTGTTTCCTGATCAGTGGTTTACACGCTTCTAACCCCAGCCCGACGGCGTACAAGGATTGGAGAATACCGTCGTGGAGATCCTGGCTGATTCGTTCTCGCTCTTGAAGCGCCGCGCTCAAATCTCGTTCCCGTTGTAGGAGCATCTCTTCCATCCGCTTGCGCTCAGTGATATCGGTTGCGGCTCCAAGCACCAAGTGGACCTGCCCGTGGTCGTCGAAAATCGGCCGCTTGACCGTCTGCAACCAGCGTGTTTTTCCCGCCGCATCCGTAATCTTTTCCTCCGGTATATAACTCTCTTGCATGGAATCGATCACCTCAAGATCTCGCTGACGAAAGAACTCCACCTCGTCCGCATTGGCATTGAAGTCAGCATCGGACTTCCCGATCAGGTCTTCCACCGTGGTGCCATACCAATCCGCCACAGCCTTGTTGGCCATCGCAAAATGTCCTTCACGGTCCTTGGCGAAGATGAGATTCGGGGCTGTATCGATGACTTGGCGGATGAAGGCGTGGGATTTTCTGACCTCTTCCTCCGACTGCTTGTGTTCAGTGATGTCCTCGCACACGATCAGTGCCAATGAGTCTCCGTCCCGGTCTTGCAACACACGCACGAGTTCGCGTACCCACAGCACCGCGCCATCGCTTCGCACCTTGCGAAATTCCCATTGCGCAACCCCTTCCGGATGACGAAAGAACGCTTCCATCTTGGCACATACGCGCGCTCGATCTTCTTCCAAGAAGATCGCCGCCACCGACTTCCCGACAAGATCTTCGACGCGATAGCCCAAGTACTGCGCGCCGTACTGGTTGACGGACCGAATGACTCCCGTTCCGTCCACGGTGAAATACATGGAGGGAGTTTCATCATAGAGGGTCCGGAATCGCTGCTCGCTCTGGCGCAGGGCGTCCAGAGCCGATTGGCGGTCCATCTCTCCGCCGAGCCACCGCGCCATAAGTTGAATGAAATCCCTTTCGGACTCGTCAAACGGTTTCTGGCGGGGTTCGACGCCCGCAAAACACAGGGTTCCGTAGCTGCCCACTAGTCCGTTGATCGCAGTCCCGATGTACGATTCCAACTTCAGTGCAGCATAGGCTGGATGGCACTGCCATTCCGGAGAAGCACCGGCATGCGTGAAACATACCGGCCCGCGCTGGTGAAAGGCCTCGCTGCAGTACGTCTTGCTCAGAGACACGCGCATGCCCGGACGGAAAGACGGGCCGGGCGCGTTCACCTGCCGCACCTCCAACTCGTCGCCCCGGACAAAGGTCTCCATCCCGATCGGGAGGTCGAAGAAGCGGCACCCCAGCTGAAGCAGCGCTTCGACCCGTTCCTTAAACGACTGGCCCTGCGCCGACGCGATATCGTGGAGCGCGCGGATTGCCTGCCGACCCTTCCAGAGGGCCTGTTCCGCCTGCTTACGCTCGGTGATATCGACGGTGGCGCCAATCAGGTGTGTCAATCGCCCGTTCTGATCACGAACGCTGTGGCATCGAACGTCAGTCCACACCATGGATCCGTCTTTCTTGACCATTCTCAGCTCGTAGTGACAGGCATCAGCTGCTCCGCTTTGGAGCAGTTCCCAGTTCTTCATGGCGATCGGCTGGTCCTCCGGACAGACCATGTTCAGCCAAGCATAGGGATCCGTGGAGAGTTCTTCGGGAGCATAGCCAAAGAGGGCATTTAAATTGGCATCTGCGTGGTATTCACCTTTGATAACATCCAATTCCCATACTCCGACCTTGCCGATGGCCGTGGCGCGCGCATAGCGTTCTTCGCTCTCCCGCAATGCAGCTTCCACCCGTTTGCGCTCGGTGATATCGCTTAAGACCCCGAACGCGCCCGTCACCGTGCCGGCTTGATCCCGGAGTGCGCCGCCCCAGAACTCAACATCGATCCGTGACCCATCTTTCCGGAATCGCCGTAACTCCAACCCCCGCGTGTTTCCTGCCCCGATCGCAAGGTCCCACAACGCCTGGGCTTCTTCCTGGTCTTCCGGAGAAAGGTACGGGGCTTGCCCTCCCAGGACTTCCTGCTCGGTCCATCCAAAAATGCGTTGGGCAGCGGGATTCCAACTGGTCAGGCGACCCTCCGTATCAGCCGTGATAATGGCGACAGGTGAGGATTGGATCAGCGCGGTGAGCATGGAGGTTGTCCTATATAGCGTCTCTTCGGCGGCCTTGCGCTCGGCAAGATGCCGCGCCCGCTCGACCTCCATGGCAATGCGTTGACCAAAAACGCGCAACAGCTCCTGATCTTCCTGGGTAAACTTGTGGGGCTTGTCGTCCAACAGACACGTGACCCCCACAACCTGGCCGTGCGCGTCTAGAGAAGGGAATCCGCAATAAGACACGGCATGGTGGTCCTGAAGGAACGAGGCTTGAGGGAACCGCTCCATGACGCGATCGTACAGGCGCAGATCCTTGTCCATCTCCACGGTGGCGCAAGGGGTAACATCCAGCGGACATCGGCCCGCGTCGAGCACAACCTGACCGTTGACGTAGACTGCCTTGAAATGGAGTTCCTGACCGACAATTTCCGACAGGCAGACAACCCGCACCTTGAACAACTCTCCGATGATGCGCACCACCTGCTTGAAAATGACGGCGGGATCTCCCGACAACGTCAAACTGAGTTCGGAGAGTTTCTTCAATTGATTGACACGGACGGCTTCGCGTTGGGCTAGGCGTGTAGCCTCAGTTACGTCCTGGACCGTGCCGAACGACCGCCGGGGCGCACCCTGTGCGTCATAAATAGTCTCACAACGTTCCTGGACGTATTTCACCCGCCCGTCCCGCAAGAGCAGGCGATGCACGATCTCACACGGCGATTTATCCCGTACCGAGTCGGCATAGGCACGCTGCAGAGCGGATCGGTCGTCCGGGTGCACCGCTGACAGAAAGGTCTCGAACGATGAGTCGAACTGATCCTCGTTGATTTCGAAAATTCGATGGGTCTCAGGGGACCAGCTGAGCCGGTTCGCCGTCAGATCCACTTCCCAGCTGCCCAACTGTGCGATGCGTTGGGCCTCGTGTAATCGCGCTTCACTTTGCTTGAGCTCTACTTCCATGGATATACGTGTGGTGATATCACGAGCAACCCCGAGTACACCCATGACCTCCCCGGTTTCGCTGCGCAGCGGTATCTTGATGGCGTCGAAAATCCGCACTTCGCCCTTCACGTTGGCAGGAACGGAGAGATTGTGGACGACCTGTCCGCTCAAAGCTTGCCGATCATCCGCCTCGAATCCTCGAATGCCCTTGTCAGGATCGCCGCGCACCCATTCAGCATCCCAGCCGTTTTCGATGGAGGTGTGACCGATCATCTCTTCGGGCGCCTTGCCCACGGCTTGCGCGTAGGCGTTGTTGCACAGCACCGTCCGCAGATCCCGATCCTTCACAAAGATCAGATCCGGCGTGGCATTGATGACGTTCGTGAGCAGTGTCAGTGTCCTCTGCCGCTCCTCTTCCATTCGTTTCCGCTCGGTGATATCGGAGAACAGGCCGAGGATGGCGGGCTTACCGTTCCACGTGATCCGCGCCGCCTCGACCTGAACCGGAATCGATGTTCCATCCACCTTCAGAAAGATTCGTTCCGCGCTATGGACGGACACTCCACCGGTGAGCAACCGATTCACATTCTCACGGACTTCTTGATGATAGTCTGGATGGATTAAGTCAAAAATGGGCCGGTCGAGAATTTCCCGGGGACTATTCGCTCCCATGAGAACGGTGCCCCTATGGTTGAAGTAGACTGCCCGTCCTTCACAGAAGGCGAAGACCCCGGATGGTGAAAGCTCGACCAACGTCCTGTACCGTTCTTCACTCTCCCGTACCGCTTCTTCCATCCGTTTGCGATCAGTAATATCGGCATGTGACCCGACGAGGCGGATCTGACGGCCGTCTGCCTCCATCACAAAGGAGGCACGCGCCTCGATCCACCGGTACGTCCCGTCCTTATGCTGCAGGCGAAACTCCTGCCGGTAATCGTCGTAAGGATTTGCCAAGTAGTCCTGCACATAGGCAACGGCGCGATCATGATCGTCTGGGTGCAGCAACTGCTCCCACGTCTTAAACGAGTCCGAAATCTCCCCCTCCTCGTACCCGAGCTGACGTTTCCACTCCGCCGAAAAAGCCACTTCGTTCGTTTCCGTACTCCAGTCCCACAGTCCAGTGCCCGATGCTTGGAGGGCCTGTCGGAGTTTTTCCTCCGAGGACAGTAACATTGCCTCCGTGCGTTTCCTCTCAGTAATGTCACGTAAATTCGCGATCACACGGCTTCGGCCATCTAGGTCCTTGATCGTCCGGCCAATCCCTTCGAAACTTCGCCACGAGCCGTCCTTATGACGGAACCGGAATTCAGCCATTTGAGGCGTTCCGGGCCCTTGAACGAGCAATTCAAATTTCTTGGTCACCGTCGGAAGGTCTTCTGGATGAACAAACTCAAAGGCGATACGCCCGTCGAGCTCGTGCCGTGCGTATCCGAGTAATCGTTCGACCGACGGGTTCTCGAACTGGATCCTGCCGTCCAGATCGAGCACCGTGATGACATCGGAAGACTGCTCAACGAGGGCGCGGAAGTACGCTTCACGCTGCTGGAGGGCCAGTTCCGTTCGCTTGCGTTCGGTGATGTCCAGGGCCGTCCCAGACATACGAAGAGGTTGACCGCTGCTATCACGCACGACCTCGCCGCAGCAATGAACCGTTCGTACTTCGCCATCGGGGCGGACGATTCGGCATTCCATGTCGTATGTTGCGATTCCGGCCAATGCGTCATCGATCGATGCCAGGACCCGGTCGTGATCGTCCGGGAGTACCGCCGACACAAAGTTATCGAAGGTCATCTGACGTGATCGAGGCTCATAGCCGAAGATCCGGTAGAGCTCCTCCGACCATTCCACCTCGCCGCTTGCAATGTCCCAATTCCAACTCCCCAAGTGAGCAAGAGCTTGTGCGACGTGGAGGTGGCGAGTCTGTTCGTGCAGCACTCGGTCCCGTTCGGCAAGCTGCCGTGCGAGATCGGCGACCTGCCTGCGCAGTAGATCCAATTCAGGACGGTGACTCGTTGGAGTCATGATGAGGCTCCTTGCCGCGCGACGCCGACAGCACCTCAAAAGCCAGCTCAGCTCACTGGAGAGGCGTTGTCACGTCGCGAATGATAATCGATGGTGACAGCCCAGCCTACTGGTTCCTAAGAAAAGAGCTCAGGAGGGGGCTAGTGTCCTATGAGAATAGGTGAAAGTCTAGATCCAAATGGCCCAGAGTCTTTAGCTGGCAAGTAGCGAGAGCTGTATAGATCGATGGTGCCGAAGGCGGGACTTGAACCCGCACGGCTTTCGCCACACGCCCCTCAAACGTGCGTGTCTGCCATTCCACCACTTCGGCCACCAAATGATTCGAAACGTCCTACGGGACGCCTGACTGAAGGGAGAGGCATTATAGGTGGAGGCTAAAATTCTTGTCAATCAACCGGACGTCCGGTAAAATCGGTTCCTAATTTTGCTAGGGCACTCTTTCATGACACGAACGGCCCAACGAGGTCTCTCCTCTTCAATTGCTGCATTTTTTGACGTCGATAATACCATTTTACCCGGCGAAGCGAGCGAAGTGAGATTTTTCCGGTGGCTGTGGCGACGCGGTATCGTCGGTTGGCCTGAAGCTCGCGAGAGTGCGTCTTGGCTCCTGCGACATTTTCCCCCATTATCGCTGCACCCCCTCCGCGAGCGGAAGTTGTACTTGGCTGGAAAACCCTCGCAAGTGATTCAACCGTTGGGTGAGGAGTTTTGTCGCGAGGAATTATGTCCTCGTGTCTCTCCCGCCGCCATGCGGAAGCTCGAGGAGCATCGCCATGCCGGCCATGCCGTCATCTTCGTGACGGGGTCCCTTGATTTCCTGGTCGCCCACGTCGCCGACGCGCTTCGAGCTGATCGATGTTTTGCGAGTCGGTTGGAGCAACAGAACGGTCTCTATACCGGTTTCCTTGTCCCCCCCCTTCCTTATGGCGGGGGGAAACGGCAACTCATCGATCGGTTGACCCATGAACTGACGCTGGATCTGTCCCAATGCTATGCGTACGGAGAC
This sequence comes from Nitrospira sp., assembly GCA_030444405.1. Taxonomy (GTDB): domain Bacteria; phylum Nitrospirota; class Nitrospiria; order Nitrospirales; family Nitrospiraceae; genus Nitrospira_D. The sequence continues at coordinate 4,399 of JARFPM010000008.1, read as the reverse complement.
AGTCCCGGTGATCTTGACCTGCTCAAGGCCGTAGGCTATCCCACGGTGGTGAATCCGATTCGTGGCATGGCCTCCATCGCCCGACGCAGGAACTGGCCCATCGTCAAATGGCAATGAGCTGCTGCTTGTGATCGGATCAACCGTCTCCGCGGCAAATCATCCTATCGACTATTCAGTCGGCCCACACACAGCTCATGCGCGTCACCGAAATTTTTCATAGTCTTCAAGGCGAGTCGACTTTTGCCGGCTGCCCCTGCGTGTTTGTGCGTCTGACCGGTTGCCCTCTGCGATGCACCTGGTGTGACACGGAATACGCTTTCTTTGGCGGGATGGACCGGTCCATCGATGATATTCTCGACGCGGTGCGATCCTATGCTTGTCACTTGGTTGAGGTGACGGGAGGTGAACCGTTAGCACAACCGGATACCAGCACATTACTCCGTCGATTGTGCGATGAAGAATTCACGGTTCTTCTTGAAACGAGCGGAGCTGTGGATACGACGATCGTCGACCCATCGGTCCGTATTATCCTAGATGTGAAATGCCCGGGAAGCGGCATGATGGAGCGGATGCACTGGCCCAATGTCGAACGTTTGCGGCCACAGGACGAGGCGAAATTCGTCATTCAAGACCGGAACGATTACGAATGGGCTACAAGCATTCTGAATCGCTTCCAGTTGACCGATCGCTGTCCGGTCCTCTTTAGTCCGGTATTCGGTGCGCTGGATCCACGCCAGTTGGCCGAATGGCTCCTGGCAGATCGACTACCTATTCGCCTTCAGTTGCAACTCCACAAGCACATCTGGGCACCCGATATGCGGGGAGTGTGAAGAGTTTCACCGTTGATCGAGATGTAGACGTCCTGAGGACCAACAACGATCAGCTGATGACGCTTGCTGATTGACGCATCAAAGGAGAATCGGATGAATATTATGCGAGTTCACGCAAAACAAGGACGAGTCCACACCGAGACCACAGATGCGCTTGTCCTCCTCTCTTGTGAAGGGGACGGACTGCCTAAGGAAGATGGAACGATTCTGGATCGAATCCTCGGAGGGGCACTCCGTGAGCTTCTGCGGTCAAAGGAGTTTGATGGCAAGACCGGTGAGGTAGTCTTATTTCATACACACGGGAAAATTCCGGCGCAGCGGTTGATTCTTGTCGGCCTCGGGAAGAAACATGAGTTGGGTTTGGATCAGATCCGACAGGCGATAGGGCATGCCGTCAAACGGGTTCGCCAAGGCAAATGCAGCACCTTTGCGGTTGCGCTGCCGAGCGTCGTGCCACATGGGGCCTCGCCGATCGACGTCGGCCAGACAGTGACCGAAGGAGCGATCTTAGGGAGCTATCAATTCACGACTTATCGCAGCGACTCCCCAACGGCTAGGGACGTGAAGGCGATGACTATTCTCGTTCCGCAAAAAGATCACCTGCGCCAGTTGTCTGAAGGGATTCGTCGCGGTATCGCGACGGCTGAAGCCACGGTCTTCGTTCGGGATCTCTGCAACCATCCGTCCAATGTGATGACACCGACCAGGATCGCCAATGAAGCGAAGACCGTGGCGAAGGAAGCCGGCGTGAATCTCAAGATCCTCGAACAAAAAGAGATGGAAAAACTCGGCATGGGTGCGTTACTGGGAGTCGCAAAAGGCAGCCACGAACCGCCGAAGTTCATTATTCTCCAGTACCACGGAGCCAAGAACAAAAACGACCGCCCGGTCGTGCTCGTCGGCAAGACGATCACCTTCGACACGGGTGGGATCTCGCTCAAACCGGCGGAGAATATGGAACAGATGAAGGCCGACATGACCGGTGGAGCAGAGGTGTTGGCCGCGATGCGGGCGGCGGCTCGTCTGAAGCTACCCCTTAATCTCATCAGCATCCTACCGGCGGCGGAGAATATGCCGGGAGGGCGTGCGATGCGACCGGGTGACGTGGTCAAGACCCTTTCGGGGAAAACCGTGGAGGTGCAGAACACAGACGCGGAGGGCCGCCTTATTTTGTCCGACGGCCTTGCCTACGCAACCCGATTCAAGCCGGCCGCACTTATCGACATCGCCACGCTGACAGGGGCTTGTGTCGTCGCGCTGGGTCAATTCGCCATCGGAATGTTCGGCAACGATGCGACGTTGAAAGAAGCGATTCGCAATGCCGGCCTTCGAGCAGGCGAGCGGGTATGGGAAATGCCGTTGTGGGAAGAATATTTTGAGCAACTCCGCAGCGACGTGGCCGACATGCGGAACATCGGTGGTCGGGGGGGTGGCATGATCACGGCCGCTCTCTTCTTGAGCAAGTTCGTCGGCGACGCCCCCTGGGTGCATCTCGACATCGCCAGCACCGATTGGAGCGAACGGGAGCGGGCATATATCCCCAAAGGCCCAACCGGCATCGGAACCAGACTGTTGATCCAGTTCCTCATCAATCGCTCACTGTAGTGCGAGAGAAAGACGGCTCGAAGATGTCTTACGACCAGATCGGCCAACTTTTCATGATAGGGTTCGACGGCACCACCGTTTCGGCTGAACTCGCCTCCTTCCTGAGGGAATATAAGCCCGGTGGCGTCATCTTGTTTTCGAGAAATCTCGAATCGATCGCTCAGATCATCGAATTGACGAACGCTCTTCAACGCTGCAGTCCGCACTCTCCCCTTCTCATCTCTATTGATCAGGAAGGCGGCCGTGTCTCACGGTTGCCGAAAGACTTTACGATTTTCCCACCGTGCGAAGTCTTGGGGCGATGCCGCTCGTCCGAACTGGCGTATGCCGCAGCAGCGACCACCGCGAAAGAGCTCAAGGCCGTCGGCATCAACATGAACATGTCCCCGGTGCTGGATGTGAACAGCAACCCCGCCAATCCGGTGATCGGTGATCGAGCATTCGGCACGACTCCTGACGTCGTGTCTGAAATGGGGTCGGCCACTGTGGGAGGCCTCCAAGACAATCGTGTCGTGGCTTGTGGGAAGCACTTTCCTGGTCATGGGGATACCACTGCGGACTCGCACAAGGAGTTACCCACCGTACAGGCGACGTGCGAACGACTCGAGCGTATTGAATTTCCACCATTCCGGCGCGCGATTGCGCACGGCGTGGCAACGATGATGACAGCCCACGTTCTGTATCACGCTTTGGATGAGAACCGTCCGGCAACCCTGTCCCCGACGATCATTGGGAGATTTCTTCGTGAAGAGCTGCACTACGACGGTGTCGTGTTGACGGATGATCTCGAGATGCATGCCATCATTGACCATTATGGCATCGGCGACGCGACGATACTGGCCATCCAAGCCGGTTGCGACATGCCGTTGATCTGTAAAGACCGCAACAGAGTCGTCGCCGGGCTGAATGCCGTTGACAAGGCCGTTGCAAACGGGGACATCTCTGCCGGACGGTTGGCCCAGTCTCTCGCACGTATCCGCCGCTTGAAAGAACGTTTCCTTCTTCCCGATCGATCCGTGATGATTTCTGATGCCAAACTTGTGGTGGGCTGCCGAAGCCACAAGGCTCTCTTACACTCCATCGACCAGACACGAGAACGATTCGCCAAAGCCGATCTATGACCTTGCCTTCTTTCTTTTCAACACAACGGAGTGGACAACTTTGTGCAGTGCCGCCCGGGAGAATTCCCGGATCTCCGCCAAGATAGAAGACCTCATCTCACTGAAGTGAGGAAGCGAAACCTCCGTCCTCCCTGCCGAATACCTTGCCCTCTTCTCATCTCTTGTGGCATCATAGCTCTCCCTTGGAGGGCCTTATGGCCTCATTGCTTGAGTACGTTGGATCTGTCCATATTTTTCTTGGGCCCTACCGGGGTAATCCAATCGCTTTGTATTTGCGGCGGACGGAATCGGGCTGCCAGATCGGACCGAAAGTCTATCCTTGGAACGATGTCCTAGGCGTCGGTGAAACACCGAATAAGGCCGCTGCTGATTTCGAAGAGAAATGGAAGACAAAGGGCTTAACGGCAGACATGTATTCGGGTCCAGCCTGGGAAGGAGGCATTAAGCCAGAAAGGCCAGCGCCTCCCAAGCCAGCTGCTCCCCCGCCCAAGCCCTCGGCCTCTCCAGTAGGTGCCGCTCCTGGGTCGCCTGTCCCGGCTGCTCCCGCCGCCACAGTTCCTGTTGAAGAGATTTCTACCGCAGCACCCGGTTCCGCAACCCAACCCTCTGAAAAGTTGAACTAGTGCTTAGTTGCATAAGTAAGCGATAAGTCGTACGGTCTTGGGCAAGGAGGCCGATCATGCCCAAGTCGCCACACGGGTTGCATTGTTCCGAACCAGACCGGAAGACGCTGGAGGAGTGGGCGCGGAGCCGCACCCAGGAAGCGCGCCTGGTGGAGCGAGCCAAGATCATCCTGCACTGCGTGCAAGGACACTCGGTCAGCGACATTGCGCGAAGTTTGTG
>JARFPM010000042.1 GCA_030444405.1 Nitrospira sp. | reverse complement strand
CACATGGACCCGCCGCAACTCTTTCGCACTCATCGTCACCGTATCCTCTCTGACCATCCCCCCCTCCTTCTAAGAGTGGGGAGTCTATCAACGCAGAGGACATTTCTATTTTGGGCAAAGCGGACATTATCATTTTGGGATTACAGGGGCTTCGCGGCCTCCTGTCTGCCGTTACCGTTATCGGGGCATCATCGAGAGTGCCCGCCGGTCGAGCTAGTGTTTGCACGGCTGAGTGTATGCTAGACTTCCACCGCATAGACGCACCAAACTTTCATGCAGGGGCCCCATGTGAAGATCTCAATTCGCCACGTTCTCTCCCGAACGGCAGGTGTCATCTTGTTGTTCGTCTTCCTTCTATCTGGTTGCGCACAAGATTCGTATCAGCGGCGAGCGGATGTCATGAAGAACCACGTCGAGAACTTCTACACGCACCTCAGGGCCAATCGAGTGGGTGCGGCGGTTCATGAGAACGAACAGATCGAACTCATGGCCGACCAGATGGCGGACACAGTCAGGAAGCAGGGTCGGTTGCAGAGAACGTCGCTGGTCGGGCGGGAGTTCGCGCTGATGAAAACGGCTCGAGAAACGGCAGCTCAGAACTGGATTGCGTTGGGACAATATTTCGCGATCAAGCAACAGCCGGAGAGGGCAAGGGCAACCTATCAACGTGTGGTCGATACCTACACGGACCCGACGGAACAGGCCTACCGAGAACAGGCTGCTCGAGCGTTGAAAGACTTGGAGATCGTGTCAGGATCCTCTCCCAACGCGAGTTACTAATCGCGCAGATCAGATCACTGTGGGGAAGGTTCGATCCACCATCCTTTGATTGCCTATGACCCGCTCGATTACGTTCACAATGGTTCTGCTGGGACTATGTGTCGCATGGACGGGCTGTGTCCACCGAATTCAGGTGGCACCTCTTCTCACCAGCCCTTCGTCCACCACCATCCCGCGAAGTCTTCAGACTGTTGTCAAGCCGATTTCACTGGAAGGCGCCGACCATCGACCAGGTATCACCTTGCTGGAGTGGTCGCATCGCGATCTCAGTCAGGCGATCTTGGGCTACCTGCAACAACGAGGCACGTTCGCTTCAGTCTCGCCTGACCCAGCCGACCTGAGGCTTCATGTGGCCACGAAACTGACGCTGACCTCTCGCAGCGGTCTCTATCATTACCGGATTGTGTTACAGGCGGAGATGAGCGAAGCCGGCCAGCTCATGAAGTCGTATCTCGCCGAGCAGACAGCTGTAGGGTCATCGGTACGGTGGGTCACCGCTTCCGACCGCGACCCCATCGCAACCGCGTTACAGACGGCTTTGGAAGACTTACTGAGTCAGGTGGAGGCGGACCGACCCATCTACCTTCACCGAACAGAGCAACCGTCACAGAAGCCGCCCCATGACAAGCCGTCAGCCGGCGGTTAGGGCTTGGGCTATGCCCGCAGCTTTGTGAGAGTCGGCATTATTGCTCGAATCTTCCGCTGGAACTTCCACGTACTCGGGACAATCAAGGCGGAATGCCTGATCTCCGAACGCAGTATTGTAGAAGTCACAGTGATGAGGTTGGTCCGATCCCGGGTAGGCATGCGGACGGAAATGCTCGCAGGAGACGCACATGCGCGCAACAGGAATTTCTCCTTGCAGTTGAAGCGCGCGAATCAGCTTCACGAGCGAGGTAAGAAGAGCAACCTGCTCTTGCACCGACAAATTCTCAGTGGCAGACGCCAGAATCTCCGGCCATCGGTTTTCCACATGACCTGCCTTTGCCCCAAGCGCGGTGAGGTGAACCGTCACGACCCGGTTGTCGATTTCCCGACGTCGTCGGCGGACCAAGCGCTTCTGCTCAAGCGTTCGGATGACTTCAGAAGCGGTGGGCAGCTTCACGGAGAGTTCTCGGGCAATCGTCGAGACGGTAGCCGACTGATTCGGTCGAGACCGGAGAAAGGTCAATACTTGGACTTGTAATGGACCAATCCCTTGCCGCCCCTTCCGTCGCCATGCGCGGCTCTTCATCGCCAAACCGATTTTTGAAAGCCCCATCACTAATCGATCAGGGAGCGAGTCTTGGTCGATCTTGATTAATGCTGTCATGAATCCTCTCCCTTAGGTGAATCCGAGAGAGCGACAGTCTATTGTGCATTCCTCCGTTCCGTCAAGCCTGTTCCGCGAGTTACGAGCCACCCCCTACTTTAGATGCTCAGCGGACCACGAGCACCCCGCAGTGGGAATGTTGCACCACCCGGGTGGAGACGCTGCCGAGCAATACGCGGCGGATCGCGCCCAGCCCCTTCGCTCCGGTCACAATCAGATCCGCCTTATCCTGTTTGGCCACCGTCAGAATCTCGTCTGCCGGCTTTCCCAGCCTCAAGGCTTCACGTATCTGGAAGCCTGATTTCGCGAGCCTATCACCATATCGCTGTACCAGCGCTCTCCCGCTCTCTTTGACCTCCGGATACTTGAAATAGGGCACCGCATGCATCACCGTCACCCTGACTGGTTCCTGATCCGGACCGTCGGGGGTCGGATTGAGATAGCGCATCAGGAATTTAACCGCTTTATCCGAGGCAGCCGACCCATCGATCGCCAGTATCAGATGCCGGACGGGCCGAGGGGGCTCTTTCACCACCAGTACAGAGCAAGGGGCATGGTGGATGGCATGATTTGAGATGCTGCCGAGCATGAATCGATCCAAGGCATCCAAGCCTCGGGACCCGATCGACAGGAGTCCGACACCACGCTGCGCATGCTTCATGATCGTGGCTGCCACACTGCCTTGGTCGGCCGTCACGGTTCCGCTCAAGCCAAGCGTTGACAACAAGCCCTCCGATTCTTTTTTAGTGGACTTGGCCACTGCCTCCATCCGCTTGACTTCGGACTGAATGTATCGTTCGGTACCGACGATCACCGGCTGGATCATAAAGGGAGCCCGAACGCTCGCCACATCGACGACGTGCAGCACACGAACCACCGGCTGCACCACGAACGGCATCTCCGCTAACCATTCGATCGCCCACTTACCATGTTTCGACCCATCAGTTGTCGCAAGAACTTTCATGTCGGATATCCTTTTGTTCGACGAGATGCATCCATGTTGTTCAAAGGACTGTACTGAACCGTTCTCGAAACGCCTCTGGAGACAGGCCGGCCAAGGCGGCATAGCGGCCCAGCGCGTCCCGATTGTTCAGGTCGGCTTCCATGAGTCGAATCATGTATTGCCGGGCGATCTGGTAGGACTGGGATTCGACATCCACCATCCTCACCTTGGTCCGTCCAGTGGAGGAATCCACCATCTGCTTGAATGGAATCGGGGTGAACCGTCCGTTTTGAATCGAGACCATGGCCGATGTCCCGCCATCGAGTAAGTACTGAGCAGCGCAATAGCCGAGATCGCGCGTGTATTCGATATCGTATGGAATTGGATCGGCACAACGGAGCTCATACCCCACGTTCTTCGCCACCAGGCTCGTGGAAAGCCCCAGCTGGTGAAGCTGCTTCGTCAGTTCACGCCGCAACACATCACCGATGTCTATCTCGCTCATTCGCAAATGGCCGTGCTCGTCTCGTTCGACATGCTCTAGCCCACCAAGATCTCGAGAATCAATGATTTCGATCAGCCCTTCGGCCAGCACTACAACTCCATCGGCTCGACCATGTTCAAGCCGCTTGATTATGGCTCCGATCAAGAGATCAACGACCCGTTGAAGTCTGACCGGCCGGTCTCGAAACTCCTCCGGAACAATCGTCAGGGTGGCGCCGGTTGCCTTCCCGATCCCCAATGCAAGATGGCCGGCCTTGCGCCCCATGGTCACGACCAAATACCACCGTGTTGTGGTGCGGGCATCGACCATAAGATTCTTCACGATTTCAACCCCGAGGTGACGGGCCGTTTGAAACCCGAATGTCGGAATCCCATGAGGGAGATCCAGATCGTTGTCGATTGTCTTGGGGACATGAACGACCTGAAGACGACCACCGGCATGCTCCTCCAGCTTCATGGCCGAAAATGCGGTGTCGTCTCCGCCAATCGTCACCAGCCGTGTGATTCCGCGACTCGACAGTCCGAACAAGACGTTGTCGAGATGCTCGACGCTCTTCGTTGGGTTCGCGCGCGAGGTGCCTAAATACGACCCGCCCCGAAAATGGATCCGGCTGACGTCCTCGATCGAGAGCGGTCGCGCTTGCCCAGTGCTCCCCTCCATAAGCCATTTGAAACCATCAATCAGCCCAAGAACGTCCGAGCCTCCCAAAATGCTGCGAATCGTCGCTGCGCTGATCACACTATTGATACCGGGCGCAGGCCCGCCGCCAACAAGAATGCCGACTGTCGTTCGCTGGCCTGTCATCGGTTGCTCCCTACTCTGTTTCCCATCAATCCTCCAGCTTCTTCATGATCTGCGGGATGCTTGTATACTCCATTTCATCAAGAGGCAAGCAGTGCGTCTCGACGAATTACTCCGGCAGTTCTTCCAAGCCCACATGGGCGCGAAGGCGATTGTAATCGAACGCCGGTCGGCCACATCGCCGACGGCCTGGATCATGCTGGGCCATTTCATCGATTAAGGCACCGACCTTCCCACCCATGGCGGCAGATGCGGCGGCATGTCGCGGCGTGTGCCCGCCGAGCGCGAGGTGAGGCTGATCCGACCACTCCAAGTAGGCTTTTTCCAGAAACTGGTTGAGCAGCGTACGGTCTTCTTCCGGTGTCACAACCAACGACGGCGGTTCATCGGACATGAGTTCGGCTACCGATAATTGCCGCGCCGGCGGCACAAGCGTCTCACCGCGGAAATGCAGTGAAAATCCAAACGAGGCCGCGAGTCGATGCTTGATCTGGTCAAGTCGCGCTGGACTGTCGCATTCCACTATGAGCTGGGACGACGTCAGTGTCACCTTCGCAATAACAGCGTCAGTTCCGCTGCTTCCGTCCCGCTGCACCCATGTGCGAGCCGGTGGAAAATCGTCGGTCTGGCCTTGCCTTCCAGCCGGAGGCGCCGTCTTCTCCGGTTCAAGCTCGCTCATCTCGGACAACCCATCGGCAAAGAACCGATACTCATGGTGGTCGTACAGGGCCACAGCATAGAGATAGGGGTGGCCATCTGGACGGCGATAGCGAATATGGACGACGGCGTCCACCAATGCGCCCATGCGGAGCTGTGCGAATGCCCAGAGGAACATATACCCGAAACGTTTGGTAAACTCCTTCCACTCCCCTAACGCAAAGGATCCGGTGGTCATCTCCATTTCTCTACGCCATTCCGCGGTCATCTCGAGCAGCGCGTTGGCATCGGCCTGAGACAAGACGATTCCGCAGCCGGCCCACACCGCTTTGCCTGATTCGCCACCATCCGGAGTGCAAACGAGGCGGGTCAGTAGCACCTGGCCTGCCGCAAGATCCTTGATGGATTCATCGCCCGGGACCACAAATGCAGTTCGATCTCCGAGCGACCGCACGGTGAAGTCTTCCCCGGGCTTCGGCGAGGAGGTCAGTTCCAGCACATCAAGATAGGAATGTTTCAAGGGATCGAGCCACTGGCGCTCTTCTTCGGGGATATGTTCGGTGATGACGTCTCGCAACTGTTCGATCAGCGTCAATTGCCCGTCTTCAGGATAGTAGTCGCAGAAGAGGTACAGATTCGCGAGTTCTACTTCCTGCTCCAGCGGCGCGACAAGTCGTCCTGCCCCGCTTTCCAAATACGATTTGAGCACGCGTGCAAAGGCCACCTCGCGTTGCAGTCGAAATTCAGGTTTGAGGGAGAGGCGTTCCAGGCGTGCGAGAGTCGCATCCAGAGATGGAGGCCGTGGAGTCCAGAATCCCGTTGCTTGTTCACTCACGAGCTTCATGTATTTCTTCCATGACGATCTCCTCCGCGTCGAGCCAATCTCGAAGCGCGCTCCCTTCTTGACGGCCGCGCTGCTCCCAGAGCTCGTACGCTTTCTGTGAGATCCGTTCCCACATGCCATCCGGTAATTCAATGGGCTTCTCGGCTCGGCCGATCTTGGAGGCGACTCGGCCTTTCGCTTTACTGGTTGTTGTCTTGCGTGTTCCCATAACTCGCTCCTGGGTTAAACATTGGTCGGCATCGAATGCCCTGAGAGGACACGACGATGGTCTGGCGGTAACTTCAGGCTCCGTACTGTGAGAACAGGGCACGACGATCTCCGAAGGACGGCCTCCGCGACACTGCCGAACAACGCATGAGACAGGCCGCGGCGGCCATGAGTCCCCATGACAACCACGTCAATCGACTGAGCTCGGGCCGCATCAAGAATAGAATCCGCCGGCAGTCCACCCGAAATCAGGAAGTCGGACGCGAGGCCCGCAGAAGTGAGCGCGGAGACGAGATCCGATAACCGCTTCGTACTGGCTGTCTTGCTCGATTCCCGCTGGCCCATATGGGGCAGCGTGAAATCCAGGCCGTACGATACCGGTTCTAGTACATGAAGAAGTTTCATGGACGCTTTCGATCGTTGTGCGATCAACGCTCCATACTCCAAGGCATCGAGCGAACAGTCGGAAAAATCGACCGGCACAAGTATTCGCTTCGGTGTGCTGCCCGGCTTTTCGGTACTCGAGCTTCCATCCGCCCGCTGTTTTTCCATAGGCACAGTCAAAACGGGACAGGGGGCCATACGAATGATTCGCTCAGCCGTGCTTCCCAGCAAGATGTGTTCGAGACCGGTCTTCCCTCTCGTTCCGACCACAATCAATTCGGCCCCATGGGTCCGCGCGACGGTCAGCACTTCCTCGCTCGGGATTCCTGTTGCAACATACGATTGTACGGAAATCCCGAGGGCGACCGCCTGCGTCTTCAGATCTATCAATTTCGTCGTGACTTCCTTCATCAATTCGTCCAGGTACTGTCGATTCACCGCGTAGTCCGGGTTCATCCCAGGAGGAAATTCAAGCACGCTCATCACGGTCAGTGAGGCCCCCCACGATTGGGCCAACGCACAAGCATAGACCTCCGCTCTCGCCGATCCATGCGACCCGTCAGTCGCAAAGAGAATCCTCAATCCTCCTGCGGGCACAGTCACACCGCCTCCGCACTCAACAGGAGTAACTCTCCGCTCATCGTCGAATGAATGGAGCATCGAAAGACGTGCCGACCTGGTCGCGTCATGTCAAATCGAATCGTGGCCTCGTGTTTCGGATCGAGAAAGACCCCCCCCACCCCTCGACCGTACACAACCACGCCGTCCCTTTCAATCTGTGTCGGAATTCCCTCAAACATAGTCGAGCTGAAATCATGCCGCTCCGCGTCTTCATTCCGCACCTTGATGACTGTGGGAAACCCCAAGCGCAAGGGACTCTGCTTCGTTACAAAACGAAAATCCTTGATCGTCACGTCCACCACCTGTTCAGATTGTGCCTGAAGGGCTGCGCCATACATCCACGCCAGACACGCGATGGATACAGCCATTCCCAAACTGCGCCACTGCACCCGATTTCCTCTAATGGTCATGATCTCCCCCCTCTGCTCGTCAGCGCGTTTTGACTGGTGGGGCGGATGCGGCAAGCGGCACGGTCAGTACGGGACAGCCCGCTGTGCGAACGACTTTTTCCGCCGTACTGCCGAAGAAAATCTTGTCCACACTGCCGGATCGTCCGCCGTAGCTTCCCATCACGACCAGATCGATATTTCCCGTGCGCGCAATTTTGGCGATCTCGACGAAGGGCGCCCCCTCCACGATCAGGCGTGTCATCTTCACATCCGCGGCTACTTTCGACTCCAACAACTGCCTTACTTTTAGACGGGCATGATGGCGTAGCCGGCGGCGTTGTGGGGCGGCGTCGGACGGAACAGCCAGTAAACCCAATCGATTGAAGGCAGCAAGGGCGCTGGTATCGATCACGTGCAGAACGAACAGTTTCGCTCTACACAGCCGCGCCATCTGACAGGCGGTGCGAAACGCTTCGTCTGAACAGGGTGAGAAATCCACCGGAACTAGGATGGTCTTGAAGAGGTCAGCATCTTGCCCCATGAACGATCCTCCTGGCTGGGAATTGAGCAAGGGTGGTGCCAGCGGCGACACAGTGATGGCGGATGTTTATGGCTTGAAGAACCCACGAATTTGTCGTTCTCACTCTTGCCACTGTCCATATGACCAGACACCCCATCTTCGGAAGAAGGGGATCTCTGCTACAGTGGTCGTTCACTCGCTGTGGCAGAAGGCACCATCGACGCGAGAGCCGACCCTCCTTCACTTAGCTTCACCACGCAGTTCGAGTTGTTACATACCGGCATTGGACTTGCTGTAAGGCCATCTTCAGGAATGGGGAGAACGATGACGCGTGCACAGTGGCTTCTGCTTGGAGCGGTGGGTTTGGGTGTGGCAATCGTGATTTATTTTGTCTTCTTCTGTCCCGCAGATTGTCAGTGAGATCAAAGCAACGGGAGGAGAATGGCGACTGCTGCAGACCTGATGACCGTGAACATTCCCCGGAGCGACAAACACCGCACGGTCAGCGATATGATCGCCGTGCTTCGAGACCATACATGGGAAGAGGTGGGGCATGTCTATCTGGTCGACGATCAGGCCGCCTTGGTCGGTCAGGTCCCAATCGAACGGCTTCTCGAGGCGAAGGAGCAGACCGCTCTGGGTGAACTCCAAGGCACCCCTCCGATCGAGGTCCTTCCAGGAGATCCGGCTGAGACAGTGGCGTTGCGCGCGGTTGAACGCCATGACGCGGATGTGGCCGTCATCGACAGCCGTCGTCGGTTGTTGGGCGCTATTCCGATCGGACGGCTCTTGGCCTTGCTGCATGAGGAACATGTGGACAACTTTTTGCGGATGGGCGGCGTGAGCAGAATGGACCATCTCCACCTGTCGCTCACCCTGCAGCAGACGCTTACCGCCGTACGCGCGCGCCTCCCATGGTTGATGATCGGACTTGCCGGAGGATTCTTGGCCGGCGGCGTGGCCTCGGCGTTTGAAGTGTCGCTGAAGCGCGAGGTGGCCCTCGCGTTCTTTCTTCCTTTGGTCGTGTACATGGCCGATGCCGTCGGGACGCAGACCGAGACCGTCTTGGTTCGCCGGTTGGCCTATGGAGAAGTCGCGTTTTGGGAGCAATTGGCGAGAGAGGTGTTGATCGGCGCATCCATTGGAGCGATGGTTGCAGTTGTCGCAGGCTGTGGACTGTGGCTCTGGAACGGACATCCGGTTTTGGCGGTGGTCGTGGGGGCCTCACTGGGGGTGACTGCCGTCGTCGCTACCATCATGGCCAGTCTTCTGCCGCTGGGGCTGGCACGTCTCGGAGCAGATCCGGCCCTGGCCAGTGGGCCGGTAGCGACCGTCGTTCAAGACATTTTGAGTGTAGGAATCTATCTGATGATCGCAACGGCCTTACTGCCCGCGTGATTCATGCTGAAGCGGACCAGTAAGCCCACAGCCTGAGGGTGACGCCTATGAAAATCTTGCTCGCAGTCGACGGTTCCGACGACTCGTATGAAGCCGTGCGCGCCTTGAAATACATGGCTCGTGCCGAGGAATTACACCTTGTGCACGTGCTGGATGTCCCTAGCCCGGCCTATCCCATGATGATGCCGGAAGTGGCACAAGAACTCTACGAGACGGTCGAGCGAAACATGCACGATGACGGGACTCGTTTGTTGGATCGCATCGTGTCGTTGCTTCCATTAGATACCGGACCAGTGACGAAACATCTGGTCGTCGGGTCTCCGGCGGATCAGATCGTGGCCTTGGCCGAGCAACTCAAGGTGGGGCTGATCCTCTTGGGTGCCCGAGGCCTTGGACCGATAAAGGAACGGCTCATAGGAAGTGTCTCCCACCGAGTGTTGACCTTTGGACCGGGCGCGAAACTAATTCTTCCTCGTCCTTTGAAGAGGCTTCATCACATATTGCTACCTTTACAAGGAACCTTTGATGCAGACCATGCCCTAGCCTTCCTTCAACAGAAACCCTTTCGTGACCCTCCGATCATGACCCTCTTCACCGTCCTTCCCCATACCAGACCCCCCTGGCCGGTCGATGCGGTCTCGTCCGAGCACATGGAAACCCATTCCCTCCGCAAAGCAAAGGACTTCCTCGACGAAATAGCCGCCAAGCTCAAAGTATTGGGCTATCAAACCCGCGTAGCGACCAGGTTGGGGACTCCGGTTGATGGGATTCTTCAGGAAGCCAAGGCCTTGAATCCCGACCTTATTCTCGCGGGATCCCGGGGACGCCGCGGCGTCACCCGTATGGTGCTCGGCAGTGTTTCACATGCCCTGTTGCACCAGGGGACTTATCCACTCATGATTTTTGGCTGATATCGAAAGGGGCGCACCATGCCGATGTACGACTATAAGTGCCTCGATTGCGGGAAGGAATCGTTGATCGTGGTGACATTGAAGGAGCATGAGCGAGGCGAGGTTGCGTGTCCGGGATGCGGAAGCAAGAAGTTGCAGCAACTCTTCAGTCCGTTCATTGCTCACACCACAAAGAAGAGTTAGCAGCGTGTTGAAAAAGTCAGCCAACGGCGTTCTCGCATCGTTCAGGCAAAGATTACGACTGACTTCTAAGACACTGGGCGCTCACCAACTCGCGCCCGCCCGCAAACGTGACGCTCATTATTCTTCGCGTCGCGGACCTCGCTGGGCCTTGCCTGTGGAAAGGCGCGTCTTGGCGCGCCGGGGTGGGCGGGTGAGTACGACAGCCTTTCTGAGCACGCTGCAGGACTAGGTGGATTATGCAATCGCAAGACACAGAGAACCGATTCTTCAACGTGGGATTGGGGGCCCTTCTCGTTCTGATTGGCCTGGTGCTGTCCCCCATATATGCCCAGGACTATCCACCTGACCATGCACGCGGAAAAGCCGTGTACGAGCGGCATTGTCAAAGCTGCCACGGATTGAGCGGTCGAGGCGATGGACCTGCTGCCGCTTCGTTGAAAGTCCCCCCGGCCAACTTTCAGCGATTCCAATCGTTCCTGAAGTCCGACGAAGAATTGCTGCGGACGATTGAGCACGGCGTTGTCTTCAGCCCGATGCATTCTTGGCGCGGCCAACTCACAGACGGAGAAATGCAAGACGTCGTGTCGTACATTCGCCTTCTGTCGCAACAGGCACGATGACCGATCTCTTGGTTTTGACGATTTCATGACTGGTTGACGGTAATCTGAACATCAAACGATCATCCGATTCCTCGACTCCACGATGCCTCTCAATGATTTCCCTCACTCCCTATGATGCGTTGCTCGTCGCCGACATTCAGAACGATTTCCTGCCAGGTGGAGCGCTCGAGATCAGCGGTGGTGATGACATTCTTCTTGTCCTGATGAACTATGTTCAGCGGTTTCAGAGTCGCGGTCTTCCTATCTTTTTGACCCGCGACTGGCACCCATCCGGCCATTGCTCCTTCCGGTCCCAGGGTGGACCATGGCCGGCCCATTGCGTCGCTGGTTCCCCCGGCTCTCTACCACCGCCGTCGTTTTCAGCTCCCCCATCAGCCGTCATCATTTACAAGGCCATCGACCGTGACCAAGAGGCCTATTCGGCATTCCAGAATACCGCACTGGATCGGCATCTACGGGCTCTGAGTGCACAGCGACTGTTCATCGGTGGATTGGCAACCGACTATTGTGTACTGAATTCAGTCAAGGACGCTCGGATGCTGGGCTATAACGTCTGCTTGTTGGTGGACGGCATCAAGGCGGTCAATCTTCGTCCTGACGATGGTCGTTGTGCCGAAGAGGAGATGATCCGCCTGGGAGCCATACCTGTTCGATGGGAGATGCTCGAAGCATGAATCCTTCGACCAGCGCCCTACTGATGGACCTGTATGAGCTCACGATGGTCCAGGCCTACTTGGAACAAGGGATGGAAGAACCGGCCGTGTTCGAATTCTTTGTCCGCAAACTGCCGGCGCGTCGGAACTTCTTAGTCGCAGCCGGTCTCGAACAAGTGCTGGACTATCTCTCGGAGTTGCGCTTCTCTCAGGAAGAACTGACCTGGCTGGATCAATCCAGGCAGGTCAGTTCGCGGCTCCTTGACTACCTGGGAACGCTGCGATTCACCGGGGATGTGGAGTCAATGCCCGAAGGAACGATTTTCTTTCCCCATGAGCCGATCCTCAAAATTGTTGCGCCGCTTCCTCAAGCCCAGCTCGTTGAAAGCCGCGTGATGAACCTCTTGAACTATCAGACCATGGTGGCCTCCAAAGCAGCACGTTCGGTGTTGGTCGCAGGAGGAAAACCGCTCATCGATTTTGGGCTTCGCCGGGCGCACGGTGCCGAAGCCGGGCTCCTCGCTGCACGAGCAAGCTATCTGGCCGGCTTCGCGGGAACCGCGACCGTGCTGGCCGGTATGACCTATGGAATTCCTCTGTATGGCACCATGGCCCATTCGTTCGTGCAGGCCCACGCGGACGAGACTCTTGCTTTCGAACATTTCGCCGCCACTCAACGGGCTAACGTTGTCCTCCTGATCGACACCTATGACACGGAAGCGGCCGCCGGCAAAGTCGTATCGTTGGCCAGGAAACTTAGAGCCAACGGTATCATTGTCAAAGGGGTACGGTTAGACAGCGGTGATCTGTCTGACCATGCCCGAAAGGTTCGACGCATTCTCGATGAAGGAGGCTTGCCTCACGCACAGATTCTTGCCAGCGGCAACCTCGATGAATATCGCCTGAGAGATCTGATCCGAACCGGTGCACTGATCGACAGCTTCGCCGTCGGAACGGCCATGACGACCTCCTCTGACGCGCCTTCGTTGGACTGCGCCTACAAACTTCAAGAATATGCAGGCCGTCCCTGCCGCAAGCGATCGGAGGGCAAGGCCACGTGGCCTGGCCGCAAACAAGTCTATCGGCATCATACGCCCGACGGACATTTGGACCACGACTTCGTCACGACGCACGACGATCGATTGCCTGGCGAACCGCTGCTTCAACTTGTTATGAAGAATGGCAGCCGCCTTGTTCCATCGCCGGGCTTGGCCGAACTGCGGCGCCATGCGGCTGCGCAGTTGGGACAACTTCCTGAATCGCTGCGAGCCCTTGAGACGATGCCGGCCTATGACGTTCGGATTTCCTTGGCTTTGCAAGACTTAGCCCAGACAGTCGACCGCAGACTCTAACTCCTAAGGAGATATCAGATGAAGCGCTTTTCCATCCGCACCATTGTTGTGGGTATTATTATCATCATCCTCGGACTTCCCGCCTCATGGGCCGGGGCACCCGGTCCATCAGCTTCCCAAGGGACGTCGACCGCAGTTCTTTTGTGTAAGAGTCCCTACAAAAAGAAGTCTGTCCCGGCCAAAACGTTGCAAGCTCTCGTGCGTTCGCATGAACGATGGGTGGAGTATCGGGGCAACCCGGATGCCAAGCGGATGGAGCTCTGCCAAGCGGATCTGAGCCGGGCCGAACTGACGGGAGCGAACCTCGAACGAGCAGATCTGGAAGGCACCGTCCTGCGGCAGGCGAAACTTTCCCAGGCCACCCTGGCTCAGGCCAGTCTTGCTGGAGCCGACCTCACCAAGTCCGTCCTCATAGACGCTAATCTCTCTGGAGCCGATCTCCGGCGTGCCCGGCTCACCAGCGCGAATCTCTCACGCGCGGTCGGTGATGAAGCTGCTCTCTTTGACGCCGTTATGATCGGCGCCAAGTTGAATGGATCCTCGTTCGAGCGGGCACAGTTGGAGGGCGCCGATCTCACCTCTGCCGATTTGACCGACGGCAACTTCGTCGAGGCATATTTTTACGGAGCGACCCTGAAAGATGCGGTCCTGGTGAATGCTGACCTCTCAGGCGCCGACCTGCGTCGCACCATCCTGACCAACGCGAATCTCTATCGCGCCAACCTTCAGGGCGCATTACTGGACCGCGCGCACCTGGAGGCAGCCCGTCTGATCGAAGCCGACTTGGAAAGCGCTTATCTGGACGAAACCAATTTGGGCGGCGCAAACCTGAAGGATGCGATTCTTCGCGGCGCCGACCTCCGGTACGCCGACCTGCATGGAACAGACCTGCATGATGCCGACCTCGAAGGAGCCAACTTAGAACAAGCCGCTTTGCTCAAGGCGGATTTGCACTCGGCGAAGCTGCGGATGGCTATTCTCTATCACGCCGTCCTCGATGAAGCCAATTTCTTGGACGCTAATCTCAACCGCGCGGTCCTCATCGGGGCCAAGGGATGGCACACCAACTTCATGAACGCTGATCTAAGCGAAATCTACGCTCCGAAATCCTCTCTCCGGCAGGCACAATTCAATAGGGCCAATTTGGAATCGGCCAATTTTGTTGGTGCAGATCTTCGCGAGTCGAATTTCAGTCACTCCAACTTGACCCAGGCCAATCTTCAGGACACCAACCTTCAGGATGCCATCCTAGCCGGAGCCGATTTGAGCGGGGCTCGGCTGGACGCAGCGGACTTGCGTCGCGCGAACTTCACGGGCGCCAACCTCTCGTCAGCCATCGGTCTCACACAGACACAACTCAATGCCGCCTGCGTCGACGACAAGACTAAATTGCCGCCAGGGCTTAGCCGTCCGGCTCCCTGCAGTCCCACTATAAAGCAGGCACGACCATGACCTCCCAACACGAGCACACTGTAAGGATCACAAAAGAGGAAGTTGCCTTGGAGGGCATTCTTGGACTCCCGATCCGTCCGCGCGGCGTGGTTGTCTTTGCGCATGGAAGCGGCAGTGGGCGGTTGAGCCCTCGCAATAATTTCGTCGCGCGCCATTTACAGCGAGGCGGACTCGCCACGTTGCTTGTGGATCTCTTGACCGAGGTTGAGGCGGATGATAGGCGCAAGGTGTTTGATATGAACCTGCTGGCGAATCGGCTGTTGCTGGCGAAAAACTGGCTGGAATCGGAACCACGGACGAGGAACCTAGGGATCGGTTATTTCGGCGCTAGCACCGGAGCCGGAGCGGCCCTGCAAGCTACCGCGCGAGAGCCATCGAACATCAAGGCCGTGGTATCGCGGGGAGGACGACCGGACCTGGCTGAACCGTACCTACCGTCGGTCACTGCTCCGACCTTGTTGATCGTCGGAGGCCACGATGAACCGGTGATTGAGATGAACCAAGCAGCCTACGATTTGCTGACCTGCGAAAAGAAGTTGATCATCGTTCCCGGTGCCACGCATCTCTTCGAAGAGCCAGGAACCCTGGAACAGGTGGCGGACCATGCAAATAAATGGTTTCGGCAGTATCTGACATGAGTGGGATAACGAGACCGGCGTGAAGTGCGCCGTGCGGGAAAAAAGTGATTCGTTAGGCCGATACACGTTCCCATTCTCTGGCACGAGCAGCGAAGGCGTCTTTGTACTTCGGCCAATCGTGCAAAGTCGCTGGATCAAAGTCGGCGCCGTTCGGCCACACCAGCGTTTTCACCTCCGGATCCACGGCCACTTGGTTGAACAACTCAACATCGAGCAGTGGACCATAGATCTCACCGGCTAAAACTGGTTTCAGGTAAATAAGCTGCTCTGTGTCGTCAGTAAATCGCACTCGCAGCCTGTATGGTTCGACGATCTCGACGCTCCGCACGTGATAAATAGGATGGTTCATGACTGGTCTATGTCAACGGAGCAATAGGTAAAGGTTTGTTGGCCTGTCCGCAGACAATCCCAGTCGGCCATAACTTCTCCCTGAGCAGATATTTAAACCCTGCTAGAAAATTTCCTCTTCACAACTTCCATAATTATCGCTACCCCTTCATCGGCCTTCACCTTCGTCGTATCGATCCGCACCTCCGGATTCAGCGGCGATTCGTAGGGATCTTGCAAGCCCGGTACGGTAGAGGATTCTCCTCGTTGTCCACGCTGATACGTCCCTTTGTAGTCGCGTTGCATGGCCAGTTCCAGCGGACATTCGACCGCCACTTCGATGAACTTGGGAATGAGGCTTCGGGCAAAGTCACGATAGGCCCGCCGGTTGGCTGTGGCATCGAAGATGACGGTGACACCATGCGACACCAGCTTCGCGCCCATGAACGCCAACGCTCGGTAAAGAAGATCCCGCTCCAGCTGCGAGTAGGTCGGAGCCGGCGTAAGCGTGCGCCTCACCGCATCTGATTCCAACACTTCAACAGATAACCCCAGCGCTTCAAGCTGCGGCTTCAGTGCGGCAACGATCGTGCTCTTCCCTGAGGCAGGCAAACCGGTGAGCCAGATGGCAATGGAACCGTGATCACTCATCACTCACAATACTCATTCACCCGTTCCGGTTCGAAGCGTGGCACATCGAGAACATTCTCGATGAAATGAAACAGGCTTCGTCGGATGTCCATCGACAAATTGGGATACCAGAGCGGGCTGGCCAGGACCAGGCCGCGAAAGGCAAAGAAGGGCGCCGCCGTTTCAGTGATTTCTTTGTCGCCGCTCGCTTCCATGTACGTGCCCCAGAACAATCGGAACAAAACCTCGAACGGACCTTTGAGCTTGCCCCATCGAATCAATGAGTTGAGCAGATAGTTGATGGTCATCGCGGTGATATCGTCGGCCGGCTCGCCCCACTCCCCTCGCGACCGATCCAACACCGCAAAATCCGTCCCGGTACGGAACAGCACATTATACGGATGGAAATCCCCGTGTACCTGGGAAAGCCGATTGGCCCTGTCTCGGAGCCGCCATCGCCATCGATTGCAGGCTTCCTCCACTGTTCGCAACAGATCGCCGGTGATAAAGCCACACCGTGCCGGATAGCTGTCGGTCAATCCCATGATGCATTCGCCGTGACCGATCAACTCACGCAGCCGACGCTTGTACAAATCCGGGTCACGCCGCTTTTTCGTATGGATCTGCGCCAGGTAGCGAGCCAATGCGACCGTCCGTTGCCGATCCAACTTTTGTAACGTGCCGCCTTTCATCAGCCGCTCAAGATCCCTGTGATAGCTCGCTCCCTCGGTCCATTCATTCAACACGAAGAATTCACGGGCTTCCGCAACAGAAAAAAGCGCCTGGTTTGCGTCGAATGCACCCACATCGAGGGCCTTCACATGGCGCGGAAGGCGTCCATAGGAATCGTAGTCCCACAACATGGCTTGAGCGCGATCCGCCATATGTTCGTGCCCGAATGGGCCGGGCTTCATCGTTTCAAGCACAGCGGACTGAACCCGAGGCCCGACTTGAAACGTCAATTTGACCGGCGTGCCGTACCCATAACGCTTCTGCTCTCCTTTCGAACTCTCTTTGCCGATGACTCCATAGGACAACAACCGCACTCCGGACCCGAAGCGGCTCCGGAGGTAACTTTCCAAGGATGACTTGCTCATTACCGGCATACCAAGAGACTTCGCAAATCACGTTCCCGATATCGTGTGCCCCAAATGCTGGGGGAAGGCTGACCAGAGGAAAGTGACCTGGTGCATTGGGCTCCATCTGCAAGTACCGCACTGTGGAAAAATGCATCACATTTATCAGATACTGTAGGAGTAGGAAGAGAATCCCAAACATTACCGGTGATCTTTAAGACATCTGCCCCTCTTTCCAAGTCGGCATATCGTTTGCGACCTCGGGGTGGTGAAAGTGATTGAACCCTCAAGAAGTGGAGGCACAATGGAACTGGAGATTGAAAGTCGCAATGTCGCTATGACGCCCCGGTGGAAAATGGAGATTGAATCCCGCATGGACGATTTGCAACGAGGACACGACGACTTAATTCACGGCCGAGTCACCTTGACCAAGAATCGGCACCACAAGAAACTCGCAAAGGTCGCGGAGGCGCTCGTTGTCGTCACCCTGCCGGGACGCCACACCATGACGGCCCGCAAGGAGGACAAGACTTTTGAGGAAGCCATTCGGTCAGCCTTCGAGGCCATCGGCATCACACTCCGCAAGTATCGAGAAAAACGTGCGAAGACCGAGGTACGCCTGCCGCCTGTACCACCCCATCGCGGAGTGATTTGCAAGCTATTCCCGAAGGAGCGCTACGGCTTCATCCTCCAAGAAGGGGGGGGCGAGGTCTATTTTCATGCGAACGCGCTGCAAGGGCTCAAGTTCAAGGAACTCGAGGACGGCACTGAAGTCGTCTTCGGCTTGGAGGAGGGCGACAAAGGGCCACAGGCGACGGTCGTCGCACTCCCACCACCGATTGCGAAGGTATTGTAGATGACGATGGAAAAGTTCAAAGTCCCCGTCTCGATGCTCACCCCTGTGATCGATCCCGGTCAACTCGGTTTCGAAGATACCAGCGAGCTCGAACCTCTCACTGACATCATTGGGCAGGAACGGGCCGTCGAGGCCCTGGAATTCGGGCTGAATATGAAGAGCCCCGGGTTCAATCTCTATGTATCGGGTCCTGTCGGCACCGGGAAAGGCACGCTCGTTCGGCAGATGGTCAAACGTATGGCGCTGGCCGCCCCCGCTCCGCCCGACTGGTGCTATGTCAACAACTTCCAAGACCCTTCGCGGCCGACTTGTCTCGCTCTTCCGGCGGGACAGGGCGCTTCGTTCAAACGGGAGATGGCAGGATTCATCGAGGGATTGGGGCGCGACATTCCATTGGCGTTTGAGAGCAAGAAGTATCTCGATGCCAAAGCCAAGCTGCACGACGACATCGATGCCAAGAAGAAAGCGCTCTTCCACGAACTGACGGAACACAGCCGGACTCGTGGGTTCGGCTTCGAAGAAACCTCGGTAGGCTTCGGGATTGTCCCGCTCAAGGCCGGTAAGCCCATGACTGACGCCGACATGGAGGCGATGACCGAGCAAGATCAGCGAGACTTGAACGAACGACGCAAGATCCTTGAAGGGGAAATCCGCGAGTTCCATGTCCGCATCCACGGCCTTGAGAAGGAAGCCGAACACCAACAGCGCCACCTGGACCGCCAACTGGTCACCAATGTCTTAGAAGGCCGCTACGAAACCATGCGGCGGACCTACCAGGATACGACGGCGGTCTCGACATTTTTGGAGCGTGTTCGTGATGACATCGTGCACCATTACAAGGATTTTCTACCGCGCGAAGGTCCCACCCTTGCCATCCCAGGCTTGGAATTCAAACGTCCGGACATGTCGCGCTTTCTCGTCAATCTCATCGTGCAGCACGACCCGAGGGAAGGCGCCCCAGTGATCGACGAATCCCATCCGACCTATACGAACCTGATCGGAAAGATCGAACGCAAAGCGCACATGGGCATCATGTATACCGATTTCACTGAGATTCGGGCGGGTGCCGTGCTATTGGCTAACGGTGGCTACTTGATCGTGAACGCCCTGGATACCCTCCGCCAACCGTTTTCCTGGGATGCGTTGAAGCGCGTGATCAAGACAGGAGAGGTGAAAATCGAGGACCCCGGAGAATTCTACGGATTCTCAACGGCGGGGCTGAGGCCGGAGCCAATCCCGGTGAATGTGAAAGTCATCATAGTCGGGCCGCCCATCCTCTACCACCTCCTGCAAGCGTACGAAGAAGACTTCAGCAAACTCTTCAAGGTGAAGGCGGACTTCGACACCGAGGTGGTCAGGAGCGAGCGGCAGGACCGCCAATATGCCAGGTTCATCGCCAAACTTTGCCGTGAGGAAGGGTTGCCGCACTTCGGAGCCGATGCAGTGGCTGAAATCATCCGGCAAGGGCTCCGTTTCGCCGATCGGCATGACCGACTATCGTTGCGGTTCAGCCTGGTGAGCGATCTGATCCGCGAAGCGGGGTACTGGGCCAGGAAGGAAGGCCATTCCTTCGTGTCTCGGGCGGACGTCGATGCTGCCGTCACCCATAAGCGCCATCGCTCGAATCTGGTGGAACACTGGATCCAGGATGAAATTAAAGAAGGCACGTTGATGCTCGACCTCGACGGTGATGTCGTCGGCCAGGTCAATGGCCTCTCAGTCCATCAGCTTGGCGACTATTCGTTCGGACGCCCAACCCGCATCACGGCTCGCACCTATGTCGGGACCAAGGGCGTGATCGACATTCAGCGCGAAGCGGAACTCGCCGGTATGATCCATAGCAAAGGAGTCATGACGCTGGCTGGATTTCTCGCCGGCAAATTTGCTGGCTCCCACCCCTTCGCCATGAGCGCCTCTTTGACGTTCGAACAAACCTATTCTGAAGTGGAAGGGGACAGCGCCGCGGTTGCTGAGCTCGCCGCCATTCTTTCCAGCCTTGCAGATCTGCCGATCCATCAATGGGTGGCTATCACAGGCTCCGTCAATCAGCTGGGCGAGATTCAACCGATCGGAGGCGTGAACGAAAAGATCGAGGGGTTCTTCGAGTCCTGTTCCCGCAAGGGATTGACCGGCAAACAAGGCGTGATCATCCCCGCTCGAAACACCAAGCATTTGGCCCTTCGGCGAGACGTCGTCGAGGCCGTGGAATCAGGACACTTCTCCGTCTATGCCGTGAATATGATCGAAGAAGCCTTGGAGCTGCTCACCGGTATCGCAGCCGGCGAACGAGGGGTCGATGGGACTTACCCGTCCGACAGCGTCTTTGGGCGCGCCGCTCAGCGATTGGAAGAAATGGCGCAGGCTGTGGCGGAATGGAGTGAAGGAGAAGAAAAACCGAGCGGGCATATCATCACGGAACCGTAGTTGGTGATGAGTGAATATGATGCGTATGTGACTAGGAGGCTCTCTCTCTTAACGACCAGCTCATCGAGCTCACGGCTACACTCAATCGCATGATTTGCCGCAGCGACCGCGGCTTCGACTGATGCATCGGACGGGGTTTCTAGTTTCAGATCGCTGACCGGATACCGTTGTGTGATGGCGTTCACCGCTTCATACACCGAGGCCTGAACCATCGCCAGCGCTCGCTCCGCAGGCAACGGTCCCAATCTTGCCTTCACAACGATCTCTCCAGCCCGCTCATTCCAGTCGGTGACTGCGTCTGCTCTGACATTCGACAATGCGGATGCGGTGATTAGTAACGAAACCGCGCCTGCTCATAACATTTGCGGGCACGTGGTCTTCATTTGCCTATGATCTCTTCCTCCTTAAAACAGCACTCGCCGCTTCACCCGCCTAACCAGGAAGCTATGGCTGTGAAGCCGTGGAAGGATGCGCAGGGGCTGTCCTCCGAAGCCTGGCGTAGGAGGACACACTCGATCGAAGTGTCGCCGAGAAGCAACAGAGACCACGATTATCAAGCCGTGGGGCTCCACTGAAGGCCTACACAGGTGGTTGAGCAACTATCGTGCTTACAGCGCTGACATGCGGGTTCCGTCTTCGGCAGCACCTCCAGGCCGACAGTCTGGAGAGGTGGGGATAAGATCCTCAAAACCGTCCATTTGTCTGGACAACTATCGGGGGTATCTCTAGAAGGCCTCCATTGGCTTGGTGCCAGGCAGACTGCTACGCCAAGCACTCAGGTGTAACCCAATGGAGTGAAGATGAAGAAGTCGAGCGGCCATTCATCACGAACGCGAATCTCCTTGCGTCCCGGCGGAAGCACGATTGCCGCTTTTCGCGACGGCCGTCCCGACCAGGTCTTGATGAAGTTTGTCATTGTCCTGACAACTTTGTTCGGCGACCATCCTCGCCCCATCGCTGGAATCGTTCGAGATCTTGGCGAGGCACGCATTCAGGAAGTCCGACGGTCCCTCGGGGACTGCCTCCGTCGTGGCCGGCGATACCGATGGGCCTGCTGATGTCGGCTGCATCGCAGCCTCTTTCGAGGCACAACCAGCAGTTACCAGCAGCCAGGCGAGGCCAATGAGCGCAGTTCCAACCCCCATCCTGTTCATAAGTGCCATTCCTCCTTCGACGTTCGACGAAAAGAGTGAGCTAACTACTACGGATCCCTTCGTATTATATAGCGGAGTCCCCTTCAGCGCGCAAGCAACATCGTGGAGGCCTAGGCAAGGTCTCGTCTTTGTCTGTTTGAGACGGTCTAGGGTGTCAGGCGCCCGCAAATCCAATCGAGGGGAATTCATCGATGCGCGCCTTGATGTGATCCCGTACCGAGCGAAAGGCTGTACGCCGTTCCTCAGGAGATCCAATCGTGGCGGCTGGGTCCTCGAAGCTCCAATGGACCAGACGCCCTGTGTGAGGCCAACAGGGACAAGACTCCTTGGCCCGATCACACACGGTAATCAGATAGTCGAATGTTTGATCGGTGAACTCGTCCATGCGCTTGGATCGCTGTGCCGAGATATCGATATCCAGCTCCTGCATCGCCACAACACCCCCGTAATTCAGACCGACAGGATGCGTCCCGGCGCTGTAGACATCATACCGATCTCCTGCCAGAGAGCGCAGCAATCCCTCCGCCATCTGGCTTCTGGCTGAATTACCTGTACAGAGAAACAAGACTCGCTGTTTCATGAGCAACAGCTCGCCGAGCAGCAGGCCGCTTGGTTCGTCTCCGGTTTCGTCGCCCTTACAAACCCACTGATGAACTTGCCGTCGACAACCGGCGAGATGGCGTCGAGATTGAGATCGGTTCCCTCGAACAGATCCCGTGCATCCGCGGCCGTATAGACTCTGGTCGGCTCGATTGAAACTTGTTCAAACCCGGCTCGCTCCAGTTTGGCACTGTATTCCTTTTCCTCCAACGCGCCGGCCACACACCCGGCCCACAGTTCGATGCTGCGCTGGATTTCTTTGGGTATCTCCCCTCGGACGACGATGTCCGACACTGCCAGGCGACCACCCGGTTTCAACACTCGGAAGGCTTCCGCCAACACCAGATCTTTGTCCGGTGACAGATTGATGACGCAGTTGGAAATGATGAGATCGACGGAGTTGTCCGGCAAGGGAATATGTTCGATGTCACCCTTCAGAAATTCCACGTTCGTCACTCCGGCCTTGGCCTGATTGGCCCGCGCCAGCTCCAACATCTCGTCGGTCATGTCCAATCCGTATACTTTGCCGGTCGGCCCGACTCGCCGCGCGGAGAGCAGCACATCGATGCCGCCCCCCGATCCCAAATCCAACACCGTTTCCCCCGGAGCGATCTGCGCCAACGCCGTCGGATTGCCGCAGCCAAGCGACGCTCGGACTGCGTCTTCTGGCAGTGAGGCGGTCTCCTGATCCGCATAGAGGCCAGCGGTGATCGGATCGAGCTTGCCTGCTTCCAGCACAGTGCCGCTTCCACAGCACGACCGCCGTTCCTGCCGTTGTGCTTGCAACGCGGCTTGCCCATATCTCGACTTGATCTCCTCTTTTAGGGTCTGTTCGTCGTTCATAACACACCTCCTATCAACACATATTGATATCTAGAAGCCCACAAATCAGCACCAACGCCGTGTAGAACCAGCTGCCTTTGCGGCTTTCTTGAGGGAATCCACCAGGTCCTCCAGCTCCTCGATCGCCTGGGAGCTGAGTGAGTAATACACCCACCGCCCCTCACGGCGATCCTCGACGAGCCCGGCATCCTTGAGCACCTTCAGGTGAAAGGACGGACGCGACTGACCGGTTTTCATCGCATCCGTGAGTTCGCACACACATTGCTCCCCGCCTTTCAGCCGTTCAAGCAGGGCCAGCCGCGTCCCGTCCGACAAGGCATGAATGAGTTCCGCAGCTTTTTTGAGCGAACTCGCCATAGCAACCATGGGATAAAGATATATCAACGCATTTTGGTGGGTCAAGGACTGGCGAACGGAACATGTTGTGCGCCTTCTCTATCAGTAATTCGAACCCCTGGTCGGCGCACCTCCGACGATGCGGATTCTTGGACCGTATGAAAGCAGGATCACCAAAAGGCTCTTCAAAATGGCGCGGGTTTCTTAGTGAGGAGGAGGACGGTCACGGAACTGGAGGTCCAAACACAATCTGTGGAGCCTCACGGCTTGAGAGCCGTCGGTCCCTGTCGGATCTTCGGCGACACCTCACCGGAGCATATGCTCCTTCGCCAATGCTCCGGAGGACAGCCCCTGCGCATCCTTCCACGGCTTGACAACCGTGGCTTCATGCGTAGGCGGGTGATGATGAAGACCGGCATCCACAAAACCTGGAGAAATCTCCGCTCAAATCAAAGGCCTTCGATATCTTGGCCTGCTAAACCCGCTATCGGGTGTGCGTCCTCTCTCTCCCCATGGTTGTCCCGCATTGACTGGAAACTAGCAATACTAGTACAGTTTCCATAGTATATTGGTGAACAGATTGTCCATGCCGCTGCCTAAGCCGACGGCGGAATCGTCCGCCAAAAAAGCCTTCCGCCAACGCATCATTGTGGAATCCCGGCGGCATTTCTTTGCTCATGGCTTTCGGCGGGTCACGATGGACGATCTGGCCCATGAGATGGCCATGAGCAAGAAGACACTCTACGCCTGCTTTCCGAGCAAGTCGGCCCTCGTAGAAGCCGTGATCCTTGAAAAGTTCAGGAACGTCGATGCCGATCTGAACCGCATTACGTCTACATCCTCGTCTGATTGTCTAGGAGCGCTGCGCCGCCTCCTCGAATGCGTACAGGGACACATGGAGGAGATCCGGCCACCGTTCTTGCGTGACATCCGCCGCGAGACACCGGATTTGTTCGCAGTGGTGGAAAGCCGGAGGCGGGACTTGATTCAGCGGCACTTCGGCAAGGTGTTCCTGGAAGGTCGCCGGGCTGGGCTCATCCGCCAGGACATTCCGCCTAAGCTGGCGATCGAAATCCTCCTGGGCGCTGTGCAGGCCGTGATGCACCCGTCCAAGATGGATGAGCTGGGCCTCACACCTAAGAACGGCTTTACCGCCATCATGCGGGTGGTGCTGGAGGGATTGACCACGGAGAAAGCCAGGCCACGATGAAAGGAATCCTGGTCATAATTGTTGCAGCACTAGCGGTGATCACCGGTGGATACCTCTATGTGCGCTCCATGGCCAACCGGGTGGCTGACAATACGCTCAGGATTGTAGGCAACATCGAGGTGCATGAGAGTGTCGTCGGCTTCAAGGTGCCGGGTCGCATCGTGGAGCTGCCCGTTCAAGAGGGCCAGTATGTCAACAAGGGGGACCTGCTGGCGCGGCTGGACGACGAAGATTACCGCCAGCAGGTCAGCGTGGACGAGGCGACGGTACGTACACGGGAAACCGAGCTGAAGTTGGCCTTGGCCGGAAGCCGTAAACAGCAGATCCAAGCAGCGAAGCAATCATTGATCGACGCGCAGTCGGATCTCGAACTGAAGCGTGCCGAATTCCGCCGTCGCCAAGCCCTCCTCGGCGAACAAGCCGTGTCCCAGGAGGACGTCGACAGCGCGGAAACCCTGATGAAACGAGCAGAGGCCACGTACCGACGCATCAAGGAAAACTACGCTGAAATCGTCGAGGGCACGCGCAAGGAAGAAATCGACGTACGGCGCGCGAATCTTCAGCTGGCCCAAGAACATCTCGAGATGGCTCAGGTGAACCTGTCCTATACCGTACTCTCGGCTCCCGTTTCCGGAGTGGTCCTGGTCCGGCAGGCGGAGCTGGGTGAAGTCGTGGCTCCGGGAACACCGGTCGTCACGATCGCGGATCTCGACCATCTCTGGATGCGAGGTTACATCAACGAGACGGATCTGGGCCGGGTTCGGTGGGGCCAGCCGGCCACCGTGCGCACCGACACTTATCCGGACAAGGAGTACCATGGCCGTGTCTCGTTCATCGCCTCGCAAGCCGAGTTCACGCCCAAGAGCGTGGAGACCTACAAGGAACGCGTAACCCTCGTCTATCGCGTCAAGATTGATCTGGAGAACCCGAACCACGAGCTTAAGCCCGGAATGCCTGCTGAAGCGATCATCGAAGTGCCGCCGAAGTAATGAGCATGTCTGCTGCCGTTGCCACATTGGACCTGACGAAACACTTTCCCGGTGTCACAGCCGTAGACCGTCTGACGTTCGAGGTGCACGCCGGTGAGATCTTCGGACTGGTCGGCCCTGATGGAGCCGGAAAGACAACCGCGCTACGGATGTTGGCCGGCGTCCTCTCGCCCGATGGAGGTTCAGCGACCGTCGCAGGCGCCGACATCGTCCGCGATCCGGAAGAGGCCAAAGCGCGCGTCAGCTACATGCCGCAGCGATTCGGACTCTATGAAGATTTGACCGTCGCGGAAAACATCCGCTTTTATGCCGATGTCTTCGGCGTCTCTCGTGTCGAACGCGAGGCGCGCTCCCGGCAATTGCTCGACGCCGCCGGCATGAGTCCTTTTACGGATCGGTTGGCCGGCAAGCTTTCCGGAGGAATGAAACAAAAGCTGGGGCTCGTCTGCGCCCTCATCCACCGCCCGCTCGTGATCCTGCTTGACGAACCGACCAACGGCGTGGATCCGGTCTCACGTCGCGATTTCTGGCGCATCCTGTACTCTCTGCTTAACGAAGGGATCGCCATTCTGATGTCGACTTCCTATCTCGACGAAGCTGAACGCTGCCATCGGGTGGCGCTGCTGCATCAGGGGCATATGCTGTATTGCGAGACGCCTGCTCGATTGAAGACACACCTCCATGGCGCAGTGTTGTCCGTCGTAGCGCGCGACGCACGCCGTATTCGCGCCGCACTCCACGGAGCACCCGGCGTGCTCAACGCTTTGCTCGTCGGCGATGGGGTCCATCTCGTAGTGGACGATGCCGCGCGCCGAATTCCCGAGCTTCGGGTGGCACTCCAGGCTGCAGGTCTGTCGTTTGACCGCCTGGAAGAAGTCGAGCCGACGATCGAAGACCTGTTTGTCGCCGCTACCACTAAGGGACAGAAAACATGACGGATCACGACACGATACCAGTGATCGCCCACGATCTCGTCAAACGCTTCGGTGACTTCGTCGCAGTGGACCGCATCGATCTGGAAGCGCGGACCGGTGAGATCGTGGGCTTCCTGGGCCCGAACGGCGCCGGCAAATCCACGACCATCCGCATGCTCTGCGGCCTGCTTCGCCCGACCGCGGGACAGGCTTGGGTCGCCGGGTATGATGTCGCGCGGGAGCCGGAACAGGTGCGTCGCCGGATCGGGTATATGTCGCAAAAGTTTTCGCTCTACAACGACCTACGAGTCATCGAGAACATCCGGTTCTTCGCCAGCATGTACGACGTGCCGGCCTCGGTTCTTAAGGAACGGGCGGAGTGGGTGCTCGACATGGCCGGTTTGGCCGGCCGCGAGTCGACGGTGACCGGCACGTTGCCCAGCGGCTGGAAGCAACGGCTTGCCTTAGGCTGCGCCTTACTCCATCGTCCGCCGATTCTCTTCTTGGACGAGCCGACGTCCGGCGTGGATCCAATCTCAAGACGCCAATTCTGGGAATTGATCCATACCATGGCGGCCGAGGGAGTGACGGTGCTCGTCACCACGCATTACATGGACGAGGCGGAGTACTGCAATCGTCTGGTGTTGATTTTTCAAGGCCGCATCGTGGCCTCAGGGTCTCCGACCGAATTGAAACAACAGGCGATGACCGGCGAACTCCTTCTGATTGAATGCGATCAGCTCGGCCTGGCACTCGATGCGCTTCAGCAGGCTCCGGATATCCGGGATGTCGCCGTGTTCGGCAATGCTCTGCACGTCGCGGTCCAGGACGCCCGGTCCGCTATCCCCCATCTCCGCGCCGTTCTATCGGGACAGGGCGTCGCGGTATCGCGGATTGAACCGATCCGTGCAAGCTTGGAAGACGTGTTCGTCTCGTTGACCGCGCAATCGACTGCACAGAGGACCTGATGCGCTGGCACCGATTTGTTGCCATCATCCGCAAAGAAACGCTCCAGATACGTCGGGATCTCCCGAGTCTACTGATCACGGTGGCGATGCCGGTGCTCCTCATGCTGGCTTTCGGCTTCGGCGTGCGTTTCGACGTCAAACATATCCCGGTCTACGTGTACGACCGAGCGGGAAATCAGCAAAGCCAGGACTTTCTGAAGCACTTTCAAGCATCGGAGTATTTTCATATCGTCAAGGCCGTAGACAATTATCCCGCGTTGATCGAAGCCCTCGACGCCGGAGCCTGCCGGCTGGCCATCGTCATCCCGACCGATTTCTCCGAGCAGCTGAGCGTGGGTGGTCTCGTCGGTGTGCAAGCACTGGTCGACGCCACCGATAACAATACCGCCAATATCAGTCTCAGCTACAGTGAAGCCATCGTCCAGACCTATAACCAGCACCTCCGCCTAGACTGGGTTCAGCGCCACGGAGGGAGTACGCTGCAACCTCCGTTGAGTATCGACACCAGGACATGGTTCAACGAAAACCTTGAGAGCACCGCCAACATCGTCCCGGGGGTCATCGCCATCATCATGGCCGTCATTGGATCCTTTCTTACTTCATTGACGATCGCGCGAGAGTGGGAGCGCGGCACTATGGAACAGCTCGTCTCTACACCGATCACGCCTCTGGAACTCATGGTCGGGAAGCTCGTGCCGTATTTTGCGATCGGGCTGTTCGACACGGCCCTTTGCGCCAGCCTGGCCATATGGTGGTTCGAGGTGCCGTTTCGCGGGCAGTGGACTGTGTTTTTCCTGAGCTGCACCCTCTTTCTGCTCGTCGTCCTATCGCTGGGGTATGTCGTTTCGGTCCTGGCCAAATCTCAACTCGCCGCCAGCCAAGCGGCGTTGATCGCCACGTTTCTTCCGGCTTATCTGCTCTCGGGGTTCCTCTACCCCATTGATCAGATGCCGGTCGTGATCCAGGCTATCACGCATCTCATCCCGGCGCGTTATTTCATGACGATTATCCGCGATGTCTTTCTCAAAGGAACGCCGCTTGTCTATCTCTTGGACGACCTGCTCGCATTGGCCCTCTTCGCCGCGCTTTTGACGATCCTGGCCACGCGCGCGTTTCGTAAAAAGCTGGCATAGGGATGCATCATGCTGCGACGCCTTCGCGGAATGTTGGTCAAGGAATTTATCCAAGTCTTTCGGGACAAACGCACCCGAACCATCTTGTTTGCCCCTCCCATCATTCAGATGCTCATCTTCGGCTATGCGGCAACCTTGGAAATCCATCACATTCCCACCGCGGTGTTGGATTACGATAACAGTCAAGTGAGCCGCGATCTCTTGTCCCGCTTTACTGCTAGTCCCTACTTCGATGTCCGCGCGTACCTGAACGACCGTCAGCAGATTCGTGACCTGATCGATCGCGGAGAGGTCACGATTGCGCTGCAGATCAACGCGGGCTTTGCTCAGGATCTTCGGAAAGGCGAAACGGCGCGGCTGCAAGTGATCGTGGACAGCAGCAATTCGAATACCGCCTTGATTGCGGTCGGCTATATCAACCAAATCGCTGCGCGGTTCGCCCAGGAATTTCAACGAGCGCACCTTCTCCGCACATCCCCCTTTTCTGCGTCGCAGATCTCTTCGATCGTCCTCGAGAGGCGCCCCTTGTTCAACGTGAATTTTGACAGTCAATGGTTTTTCGTACCAGGCGTGATCGGCAACTTGATCTTGGTCATGGTCGTGAGCCTGACGGCCTTCGCCGTCGTCCGTGAGCGCGAAATCGGTACTCTCGAACAGATTATGGTGACACCGATCGGCCGGCTGGAATTCATCCTCGGCAAGACCGTGCCCTTCTTTCTGATCGGACTGCTCGATACCACCCTGATCTCGCTGGTGGGCACCCTCTGGTTCGGCGTGCCGTTCCGCGGGAGCATCGGCGTCCTCGCGGTCGGCGCCATCCTGTTCATCCTCTGCATGCTGGGCATCGGACTGTTTATCTCCACCATTTGTATGACTCAGCAGCAGGCGATGGTGTCGGGGTTCTTCTTCAACATGCCGGCCATCACTTTCTCCGGCTTCGGCACGCCGATCAGCAGCATGCCGGACTGGATGCAAACATTCACCTATCTCAACCCATTGCGGTATTTTCTGGAAGTGCTGCGCGGCGTCTATCTAAAAGGTGTGGGGCTGGACGTGCTGTGGCCACAGATGGCCGCCATGGGTCTCTTCGGCTTGGTCATGCTGACGGTCAGCGTGGCCCGCTTCCGGAAGTCACTGGATTGAGAATGGCTCGCTTATCGCGCCACCACGGACGATGTTCCGGTGCCAGACCTATCATGTGAAGTCTTTGACAGTATGGAAGTGGGATCACCAAGCCTCCACAAAATCTCGTTGGTTTTAGTAAAGAAGAAGAACGTTACGAATTGGAGGCTAGACACAATCGCGGAATGATGGAGGTTGGCAAAGCTATCCGACCCCTTAGAGTTGTTGACGGCTAGCCCACCGCCGGAAGCAGGCGCCTGCCTGGTTCAATCGCAAGACCACACCCCGTTAATAGCTGAAGCCGGCGTGCGGCATATTTCCGGCACGTCCTAATCTTGCGCAAGAAGGCCTCGCGTCTCTCGCCGATCCTCGCTCCTTGCGCCTTGACTCAAGGGCGCCCCTCCTCTACGATCACCACGTATCGCCCTATCCGGACGAATGACGGCGAAAGGTAGTCCGTGAGGACTACAGGTGTTACCCACCGCCGGTGGACCTGGCCTTGTTGGTATCGAAGCTCTCACTGAAAAGGGCAACTCGAAAACCATGACCAAGACCGGTCAAGGCCGCTGCATAATCACGGACAAGGATGGGGACCGGGCTTACGCGCGGTTCTCATGCAAGGGAGAGATGGAGGGCTGCTGCGTTCCCTTCAAGATCCAGGGCGGCACCGGCAAGTTCGGACGTATCACCGGAGAAGGGGAAATGATCTCCAAGATTCTCATGCGCAAGATCACACCGGTAGTCGGCTTCGAACCGGCCGAACGAGAAGGTGAGGGGATCGCGGTCTGGCCCTCCGTGAGCTATAGGATTCCAGATAGCAAATAGGTGCGTGCAAGTCCAACATTCAGACCCATTTGAAGGAACGGATGAAAAGGTTACACTTTGTCATCGGAACTGCAGTGATAATGAGCCTGCTTGGCGCCACGGCGGAGAGCCGAGGTGAGATGTTTATTTTCCCAGAGAAAGGCCAGAGCAAGGAGCAGCAGGAGCAGGACGAATTCGCCTGTTACAAGTGGGCGAAGGAACAGACCGGAATTGATCCGAATAAAACGACAGCGGCCGCCCCACCACCGGCGCCTGAAAGTGGCCAGGTCGCGAGAGGTGCAGCGAGTGGCGCGGCTGTGGGTGCGATCGGAGGTGCCATCGCCGGTGATGCCGGTAAGGGCGCGGCGGCGGGCGCGGCAGTCGGAGGAGGAGCGGGGGCGGTGAGAAAACGCGGTGCCCAAAAGGAGTATCAGAAGGAGGTCGAGCAGCAGGCTACTTCGCAACAGGCCAAGCAGGAAACCTTCAACCGAGCCTACGGCACCTGCATGCAGGGGAAAGGCTACAAAGTCGGCTAGGGAATCAGCGATGAGTATGAGACGCTACGTAGCTGCCTAGAAGCGGCTACGTAGCGCGCTGGTGTGGAGCTCCCACGGCGTTACAGCCTTGGTCCCTTCGGTCGGTCTTATGTGTGAGCGGCAGGATGTACGCTGAGGAAGACCCGAGAGGAAGCCTTGGTCGTCACATGCGGAAACAGAAACCGACTATCTCCGCTGCATCGGCGCATTTGCCACCGCTCGCGCCACTTCTGGATGCTGAGTGAGGACGGCGGCCAATGTCGCCTCCCGCGCGTCCTGAACCTGATACATGTAGGGTACCCCCATGGTCACGCGCCGGGGCATTTCCAGAAGCAGGCGCCCGATATCTCTAATAGTGTCAGCGAGAATGTGGGGTCCCACCTCGTTTTGTGCGCCGTCACCTTCCTGGGGATTTACAATGCGGCTGATCGTCCAATAGTGCAACTTCACGGCTCGCCCGATCTCGGACAGACTGTAGCCGTGTTCCAAGTGGGCACGGCGAATGGCGTCATTGCCTCGTGCGCGGTTGGCTCGGGAACGGGCGGTGAACAGCTGGCTCAGCTTCGGTCGGGCCGCAAACCGTTGTTGACCCCTTATCTTCTTCCTCTTGTTCACATCACTCCATGAAGTGGCGTGGCTATCACCGAATGGAGTGAAGGGGAAAGAAAAAGTACTGGGCGCATCATTACGGAGGCGTAGCGGGTAATAGAGTCACCGAGATGACTCAGTGCAATGACAGAAGATGCGTAGACTGTGGATAGTTGCGGATATGCGTACCGAACTCAATATCGACGACCATCTCATCAAGCGCGCAGTGCAACTCACCGGCGTGCAGGAAAAGACGCAGCTCGTACGCTTAGGACTCGAGGCCCTCATTTCACGTGAAGCCGCCAAGTGGCTTGCTCGACTGGGTGGTACTGAGCCCCATCTCAAAGACATCCGCCGGCGTCGGTGGGCGCCGTAATGACCCGGCGGCGACAGGCGCCGGGAAGCCCGCGCGTTCCGATCGCACTGATGCTCGTCGGCGTCGCGATCATCGCGCTCGCGATGGGATTGCGGGAGCTCACACGATCGACGTCGATCGACGTCGGCGCCGACGACTTCGTCCCGACGGCACCCGTGTTGACGTACCAGATCGTGCGGGCCTATCCGCACGACCCGGAGGCCTTCACACAGGGACTCTTCTTCGATGGCGGCTGGCTGTACGAGAGCACGGGCCGCGAGGGGCGATCGACGGTGCGGCAAGTGGCGCTTGAGACGGGTCAGGTCGAGCGCAGCAGGCCGCTGGCGCCGTCGTACTTCGGCGAAGGCCTCGCGCGCTGGGGCGATCGGCTGCTGCAGCTGACGTACAAGACGGGTGTCGCCTTCATCTACGATCGCGCTACGTTCGCCCCGCTCGGCACGTTCACGTACGCGGGTGAAGGCTGGGGCCTCGCCGCCGACGATCGGCGCCTCATCATGAGCGACGGCAGCGCGGACCTGCGCTTCCTGGAGCCGTCCACATTCCGGGAGATCGGCCGCCTCACGGTGCGCGACGGCACGACGCTCGTGACGCGGCTCAACGAGCTGGAGGTCGTCAATGGTGCGATCTACGCGAACGTGTTTCGCACCGATCGCATTGCCGTGATCAGCGCAGACTCGGGTGCGGTGACGGCGTGGATCAATCTGGCGGGGCTGCGGCCCGCCACCGCGCGTGATCCGAGAGCGGTGCTGAATGGCATCGCGTACGATGCTGCCAGCAATCGCCTCTTCGTGACAGGGAAATGGTGGCCCACGGTGTTCGAGATTCAGGTACACCCGCGCATACTGCCGTAGCAGCGGCCGTGGACGGTCCCTTGACCGC
>JARFPM010000169.1 GCA_030444405.1 Nitrospira sp. | reverse complement strand
GGAGCATTTCTCGGGAGGAAGACGATCAGCGCATCGAATATTGGGCGCGCCACGACCGCGGTCCGGAGCGCAGGCCGGGTCATGAAGGAATCTCAAGATGTCGGAGCAGCGGAAGAAAATGTGGCAGTGCTCCAACAGCAATTGGCCGATCTTGAAGCGCAATTCAAATCGGAGAGCGATGCACTCGCCGCAGCAACCGACCCATTGAACGAAAAGCTTGAAACGATCTCCATCAAACCCACCAAGGCCAACATTGCGGTTAAACTTGTGGCCCTCGCCTGGATTCCTCATTGGCAGGATACCGAGGGGCGTCTCACCGCAGCCTGGCAGTAGCCAAGTGCCATTATTCGCCAATCAGTTCTTGCCCGGCGTTTAACGAATAACCTCCGATGTTCTTACTCAGTGCTTCTTATCCTTCTGCATGATCTTGTCGGTCCATGCCAGCAGGATGGCAGAAGCCAAGAAAGTCATGTGGATGAAGATCTTCCACTTCAGATGTTCCGGGTTTTCATTGGCGACGTCGACGAATCCCTTCAACAGATGAATGCTGGAGATGCCGATCAAGGAAGCCGCCAGCTTGATCTTGATGGTGCCGGGGTCGACATGGGTAAGCCAGTCCGGCCGGTCTGGATGGTGCTCCAAATCCAGTTTGCTGACAAACGTTGCATATCCTCCTATCACAACCATGGTCAGCAGATTAGCAACCATCGTGACATCAATCAGTCCAAGGACTCCAAGCATAAACACGGTTTCATCCATCTTGTTGATATGGATGACCATTTCCCAGAGTTCCACGAGAAATTTGTACGCGTAGAGCAGTTCCGCCACGATGAGTCCGGCATAGAGCGGAGCTTGAATCCATCGACTAGCAAAGACGATGGATTCGAAGAAAGCCTCGACGTGATTGTTAGCTGAGTCAGAGGCCTTCGGTGATCTGTGCGCTTCCCGGGATTCGGGCGAATGAGTATCGGACATCAAGACCCTCCTAACCCGCATTATTCATGATGGTTCGTAACGAAACCGCCAAGACGCCATGCGAGACGGGCACGCGGAGCCCTGAGAGACCAAGGCATACTTGAAACAGTATGTCGAGGTCGCGAGGGGCGAGCCTGCCCGCCTGGCCGCGAGACAACCACGGCCAGGCTTGTTGCAGCGGCGTATCGGCGGTTGCAGTAGAAGCGTTCATGAATAATGCGGGCTAACAGTCCAACAATGATAGGCCCCCAAGTGACGAATCGACGGCGAGGCGTATCCTAGTCAGTGAATCCGAAGCTGTCAATTCAATGCTTCGCCGCGAATCCCGGGCCGCATGAGTGGTGCGTAGAGGCAGAGCGATATGGGGACAGGTGTGGAGTTGATCTGCGAGGAGGCTGCGACTTGCCTGGCGGTAACAAGCGGGCATCAACAGGAGTTCAGATGGGGAATCACCCTCCAGCGATCAGGTTTGATCGGTTCCAAATCGGTTTACGGACAACACGGTGCCGTCGGCCGTGAGGGTGAAATACATGAAGGGGTGCGTTCATACAGCGATTGATAGCGCTGCTCACTCGCCTGGAGCGCGGATTCAGCCAGTTTCCTCCGTTCGACTTCCGTTTTGAGGTCGGTGACGGTATGCTCTAGTCCCGCTGTGCATTCACGGACTTGTGGTTCGAGTGTGTCTCGAAGGTCCTGCTGGACCAGTTCTAACTCTTTCCGTGCGGTAATCTCCTCAATGGTGGCGGTCATGCCTGTCACTGGTTCGCTTTCTCCGAGCATGACCTGGCCGCGGCACGCCACCCATCGCAGGAATCCGTCCGGG
>JARFPM010000117.1 GCA_030444405.1 Nitrospira sp. | reverse complement strand
CATGGCTGTGTGGAAAAAGTCTAACTGAGGGTCGGAGACCTGGCAAGAAAACAACGGGTTTTTACGAGTGATGAGTCCGGTGAATCGCGCTGACAATTGTGATATCCGACAAAGGACGCACAGCACGCGCGAGTCAAACAAAGAGGGCACTAAAGCTGATTGTGCTTGTCCCGCCTGCACCCATCATTAGAGTACTCAGAATAGCCGGCGGTACGCACGAAGTGCGGTATCAAATGAGTGAGACACTGAAGGGGTTTATCCGTGCGCGACAATTAGGATAATTCGATAAAGAGCGCACGGCACGAGCAAGCTTGGTTTGGTGCCCCCGATACGAATTGAACGTACGACCCGCGGTTTAGGAAACCGCTGCTCTATCCAACTGAGCTACGGGGGCGTGGGTGAACTGTAGCGCACCGGCGATCGGATTGGAAGAGGAGATGTGACCGTAGCCCATGTGGTCAGAGCCTTCCGCATCACTGGTGTTAAGGGAGACTTCCTCAGCGGCGAGGTTACCCTGCACATCATGCACATGGATGCAACGGTCGCTCATCGAACGCAATATGGCAAACAGCCGATGGGCTGGTGACACAGGCATCGGAACGGAGGGACAGGAGCAAAGCAACGAAAATCCCCGCTGAGTCAAGTGGCGCAGCGATTCGATCATTCGGTCCGCCAGCCGGTGGATCTCTTTGTCGGTCAGATAGTCGGCAGATATGCTTTCGAGAAGGCCAGAGATCGCCGCAGTGCGAGCCTGATAGCGCTCTAAGGCGTCGACCAAACAATGGGACATCAACCGTTCCAATTGCCGCGCGTTGAAGGCTCGTGCCACATGGATCATCTCCAATGCTTTCTGAGGTTGCTGCTGGCGGCTTCCCGCCAGTCGCTCGACGAGGAACATATCGAACGCGTGCACTCCGTCGAGATACACAACTGGATGTTCGGACAGGACGCAATCGACGAGTGCCTGCAGGGTGATTTTCGACACAGCGGGATGACCATACAGCACT
This sequence comes from Nitrospira sp., assembly GCA_030444405.1. Classification (GTDB taxonomy): domain Bacteria; phylum Nitrospirota; class Nitrospiria; order Nitrospirales; family Nitrospiraceae; genus Nitrospira_D. Next base: position 9,671 of record JARFPM010000117.1, on the reverse strand, counting down.
GTCAGCCGGTCAGACGAATTCAGTGAAACCGCACGGTAAACCGGATCTTTCATTACTTCCTTGAGAATCTTAGGTCGTGGGGCGGCCATCTGGCTGAGACGCGCCACACTTGTGAGCGACAATTGGACCGCTGCTCCTCTCGTTTCTGTGCCTGTCATGCGGCTATCCGCAACATCCGCCGGTAAAAACTTGTCGCAGGCGGTAGGCATGCCAACAAGCTGGGCAGAGCTGAACCGTGGAGTGCGTAAAACCGTCGATCGATTCCACTCTCCGCTCGACGACCATTCCACAATCGGAACAGGGTCCTGTCGTGATGGATGTTGGTGTATGCTCATACGTGATCATGAGTCGCCAGCTTGTTGTTCGAGCGGACCTGTTGATTGCAGACGGCCGACATAAATTCGGCTCTCGGTTTGGGCCTCATGAAGCTCCAAAATCGCATACTCAATGAGCCGGCATGGCTTCGCTGTAATCCCCACCGAATGGTTCGCAGTTGGTTGTCCAACGACGTCACGGTGCGTTCCAACTCGGTCAGTCGATCTTTCGCGATGGTGGTTCGTTCTGTCTCGACCATGGCTTCTCCTTTCACTCAGTTAGACAGCGCAATGCCGAATGACACCGATGACAATCCCTTCGATCTGAAAGTCATCCGATGGACGGACAAGAATCGGCTGCATCATGTCATTGGCCGGATGAAGTTCAATGTGAGTATCCTTCTTGACGTATGTCTTGATCGTGGCCTCGCCATTGACTAAGGCAACGACAGTCTGCCCGTTTTTGGCCGTACGTTGTTTGTGCACAACCACGAGATCGCCGGATAAAATGCCGTCATCTTTCATAGATTCCCCCTTGACCTTTAAGGCGAAGGTTTCTCCGCTCCGCAACATGCTAGGGGGAATGTCCACGAGTTCCGACTGTGGTACCGGCTCGATCGGGGAGCCAGCTGCAACAAGACCGGCCATTGGAACGGCCGTCTTGCGTCGTAATTGATTCAGCACCACCGACACGACACCGGGAATCCGTCGCATACCGGCTTCATAACGCGCCACGGACACCCGAGTCGTGTGTAAAGCCTCGGCCAGTTGTTGCTGGGTGAGGCCTAGTTCTTCTCGAATATCTTTAAGGTCTTTCGATCTCATGTTGTAGCCATTGGTAACATCCTTTACGTTCCCTGTCAATAGGTCTCTGCATTATCTATGGATAATTTTCTCGATCGGAGAAGATTCAATGGTATAAGCGGCCGAACCAAGGAATTGGCAAGATTTTCAGGTTCTTGAATTAAGGAGGGATCAGAATTTACTAGATGTAGTACCGCGCTCATATTTCTATGCAATGATTAAAAAATAGGCAACAAGGTTGTGCGTGGCGCATTTGGCAGAATTCGCGCATCGCGAGGGGAGTTGCGCACAGATTGGTCCACAGAAACTGGGGAAAGTGAAAACGCCTCAATGCCTAATCCGCCAACTCTTCATTCAGTGCCACGGCTTTGATATGAGCGAAGACTCGCTGCCCGGGTTTCAATCCTAAGGTCGCAAGCGATTTTTTCGTGATACTGGCGACGAGCGGTGCTCCGATGTCCAACAACACATCTACCGATGACTGATTTATTTCCCAGACCTCAACGATCGTTGCCTCCAGAATGTTCAGCACGCTGGTTGGAGAATTGGTCCGACCGACGACCAAACTGACATCGTTAGAAAGGATATGGACACGTACGGATTTCCCGAGGGCGATAGGCTGGATGGGAACGAATAACGATTGGCCTTTGAAATCCAGTTGAGTCAGACCGTACGGAGGATCATGACTTGTCACACAAGCGTCCCAAACCGCACCCACCCGATGCGAACCAAAGTTCCCTCGAAACTGCAGCGAAGTAAGGATTTCATTGAGCATGCCGACTCCTACGACATGGCCTTCATTCAGCAGGATGACACGGTTTGAAAGATGGAGAATCTCACTAGTCGAATGGCTGACATACAACACTGGTGTATCTAGCTCCTCATGCAGTCGTCGTATGAACGGGAGGAGTTCTTGTTTGCGATGAATGTCGAGTGAGGCAAGTGGTTCGTCTAGTAGCAGCAACTTAGGACTTGTCAGCAGCGCTCGGCCGATCGCTACTCTTTGCTGCTCGCCGCCAGATAAATTGTGAATGCGGCGTTCAAGAAGATGGCCGATTCCAAGGATGGCAACCACCTGATCGATCTCAACGCGACGTGCTTCGACAGGAATGCGTTGGTAGCCATATAGGAGGTTCGCGCGTACGTTGTAATGAGGGAACAAGCGAGGCTCTTGAAATACATACCCGATTGGCCGTTTATAGAGTGGAAGGCACAGATCTATTTTTTCGTCCTGCCAAACATCGTTGCCGAACTGCATGAAGCCGTCTGGTGCGCGCTCAAGCCCGGCCAGGCATCTCAAAAGAGTGGTCTTTCCCGATCCGGACGGTCCGAAGATCGCGGTAATGCCCGACATCGGTACATCCAAATCGACGTTCAGATGAAAGGTCGGATAGCGAACTTCAAAGTGTGCAACCAGTCGGCTCATGAGACATGGATAGGGAATCGACGGTTTGCGATGTACACGGCCAGCAACACGAGAAACGAAAAGATTAGAAGCATTGCAGCAATGGCATGCGCCTGAGCGTATTCCATGACTTCCACATGTTCAAAGATAGTCGTGGACAAGACTCGTGTGTGCCCCGGAATCGATCCACCGACCATAAGCACCACACCGAATTCACCCATCGTATGCGCAAACCCTAGCACAATCGCGCTGATATAGCCGCGTAGGGCGATCGGGGATATGACCGTCAGGAACGCATCCAACTTTGAGGCACGAAGCGACCAGGCTGCTTCCAACGGAGCCTTGCCAGCAGCTTCAAAGGCGCTTTGCAGCGGCTGTATCACAAATGGCATCGAATAGAAGACCGAAGCGATCACCAGGCCGGTGAAGGTGAATGCAAGGGAGACATGGGCAATCTGACCTAGCGGTCCGTAAGGACCCAGCGCGACGAGGATGTAGAATCCCAGGACGGTGGGAGGAAGTACGATCGGGAGGGCTACTAATGCCTCCACAACAGGCCTGAACCGTGCGCGCGTATGGGCCAGCCACCAGGCGAGGGGGGCGCCCACAATCAAGAGGATGACCACAGTCGTCGTCGCCAGCCGCACGCTGACCCACAACGCACTCAGATCCAGGTCTGTCAGGGCTCCCATGTGTGCGCTCTCCGCGGTGTCCTCTGGTTACTTCAGCTCATAGCCATATCGTGTGATGATGGCTCCTGCTTGCGGGCTGCCAATGAAATCCATGAGCGCTTTTGCCGCCGCGTTATCCTTTCCCTTTATCAGCAAGATCACGTCCTGTTTGATCGGTTCGTGCAGATTGTTGGGTACCTCCCATCGACTTCCCTTTCCTTTGATCTTCGGGTCTAGAACCTGTGACAAAGCAACGAACCCCAACTGAGTATTTCCGGACTCAATAAACCCCATCGTCTGACCGAGACTCTCCCCCATGACAATGTGGGGCTGTAATCCCTCCCACAGCTCCAGCTTTTGCATCGCCTGCATCGCCGCGAGTCCGTAGGGCGCAGTCTTGGGGTTCGCGATGGCCAGGCGTTTGAATTTTTTCGAGCGTAATGTCTCTTCTCCCTTCACGAGGTCGGCATTCGGACTCCACAGCACCAGACGGCCGATCGCATAGGAGAACCGGGTGTCCTTGACTCCCAGGCCCTCGTCCTCCAACAGCTTGGGGCGTTCCATATCGGCAGAAAAGAACACGTCAAAGGGCGCGCCATTCTTGATTTGTGAGTAGAAATTTCCGGAAGAGCCTGCGGCGACTTGGAGGTGATGGCCGGTCGTCTTTTCAAACTCCACCGCTATTTCGCGGAACGGAGGAATAAAATTGGCCGCTACTGCTACCAGCGCCTGCTCAGCCAGCGTAGGCGTCACAGCGAAGAATAAGAATATCACGGACAACAACAATCTTTTCATTTCACACCTCTGGACATTTTCGCTCAGCTGCTTCTCTATATTCTGACTCTCAACTGAGCATAAAAATAATCCGTATCCTTGTTTCCACCAGCGGGCATTTGGGCGATGATGACGGGGCTGTCAAAATAGGATCCCTTAAACCAATGCACGTACCCGAAGTCAAAGTCCAAGTTTCGTCTTATCGCCCAGAGTGGAGCCCATTGCGCACGGAGTTCCACATCCTGTCCCAGATAGTTTCCTGACGCACCTGTGCGATCTTGTACGAGGCCACCCGTATATGCTGCGGTGGCTTCCGCCAGATACCAGAACCGGTGCTTGAGTGTGAGAATCAAATTTTCTTTCGGTGTGAGGATCAGCCTCCAACCGGGAGAGTTGATGTTGGACCGAAAAAACGGCCCATAAATTCCCGTGGGCATCAAATCAAATCGCCGGGCACCGAACAGAGAATCAAATGTTCCACTCTCGATTCCATCCGGGGTTTGAGTGCCGCTGGCGTAGGTATACTGCGCTAGAAACCGAGGAGTCCACGGCAAATTAAACGTGTACCCAACTTCAACGTTTGGGTTATAGGCAAAATGATCGACAGTGCCTAACTTTCCCGTTTGAACGGCCCCCTCGATTTCATAATCGAATTCGTTGACCGCGGGCTCCTTGAAGAGGCGAGCGCCGAACGTACTATACGTACGGTGATTACTCTTATTTTGAGGTTGTTGATCGTTTAGTCCAAAATAATACACATTCAGGTTGAGCCAGGGAAGGTGCGCACTCTCCGCGTAGGTCCCCCAGAACACAGTCTTTATACTCGGCTCGTCCAACCTCACATCATCCCGAATGACCGCTTCCGTCAAGAAGGCTCTAAACCGCCAGGTGTTGTCTTGGCCAATTTGCCAATGGAATCCATCGAAAGAATTCGTGGTATTTCGGAAGTCATTTCTGGCGACGTACCGGCGCTTCCCGAAATCCAGAGTCATGCGACCGAAATGCAGGTCCGTTCGCAATCCGCTCCCCAAAACATTGTTTATGGTCAATGACCCGAGTAGCTGCAAGACGTCAAATTGGTCGACTGTCGTGGTATTCCTGAAATCCCCCGGATCATTGGCCGACAAGGCCCGCGAATCCTGCCCTTCAAAGAGAAACCGGAAGGGACCATTACCCCCCAGTCCTACGCGCAGTCTGGATCGGAGGGCTCCCTGGGTATCGGTTCCCCCGCCTCCTGACACTTGGGTAGATCGCCAGGGGTGGTCGTACGACTCAAATCGTGATCGTTGTTCGAGACCCAAGTCGATCCAGTCAGGAAGGTGCAGCCCGGTCTTGAGGTACCGATTCCATTCGATTTCCCGTCTGAGGTTGAGCACGGCATCGGCTGGCTCGATCCAGTTTTCCCCGGTTTGGGAAGAAACCGCATAATATCTTTCACTTGGAATCCACCCAGTATCCCGCATGTACTTGAATACGGGATCTTCTGTATTCTTGAACACCCATTTCCCGTCCTTTAAATCTTGATGAGGACGTGGTCAGGCGACCCGCAGGGCCTGGACTTTCCCGGTTTCACTGGTGTCGTATCCCCCCAAGGCTTCGATCTCATTTCGAAACGGTCCGCTCGCGATGGTCTCAAACAAGTGGGCTAATGTCGGATGGGATTGTAAGTAGGGCTTGGGAACAACAAGATCGTAGCGCGCGGTTTGCAACGGGACGAAATCGAGTCCAAAGAGTTGCGCCGCCGAACGAATTCCGATTCCAACATCCGCCTGACGCTCGGCAATGGCCCGAGCTACGTCAAAGTGAGAAAAGGCGAGTCGGTCGTACCCTTGGACTTGGCTTGGTTCCACTCCGGATGCCTGTAACCGTTGATCCAATAAGACCCTTGCCCCAGATCCCTCCTCCCGATTGATCAGTCTGACGGTCGACTCAGCAAGATCAGCGGCAGTACGAATCGATAAGGGATTGCCAGGGCGAACTAAGAATCCTTCTTCCCACGTGGCAAAGGTCACGACCTCATAGCCCGATCCTTTGAGGTGTCGCCGAAGGAACGGCATGTTTGATTCGCCGGTGGTGGGATCCACCAGATGCAAACCGGCAACATGGACTTCGCCACGCTGCAAAGCCTGCAATGCCGCCATGCTTCCCATCGGCCAACCGACGACCGTCGTCTGATCTTTTTGTCGTCGCAAGTACTCACCGGCTAGAAAGATTGCCGGATCGCATCCTGCCACGGAGATTTCCTGTTGGATCGCATCTCGATCGCGCGAGAGTCTTACACGGACATTGGTGCCAGGCAGCCTGTCCTGTGTTTCAGCGACATAGCCGTCGGCTGGGATTGCAAAGGAGAGTTGTTCTCCCAAGTCGGTGACAGGGCGCACGACTGTTCGCTTGCCAACAATCGAGACTTTGACGCGGGTGGGCTGTCTGGGCGTCTCAGCCTGAGAGAGGCGGCCGATAAGGGCGCCTTCAATAATGTCCTCCGTCGGAGTGAGGCTAAACAGATCTTCCACCCGGCAGGCGAGAACGGACGCCAATCGAAGGGCGACTGCTGTTGTCGGCAAGTAGAGGTTGGACTCGACGGCCGATACGGCCTGTCGGGTAATGCCTGTTCTAGAGGCGAGCTCACCTTGAGAGAGGCCCTTCCGAGTGCGCACTGATTTGAGGTGATTGAAAAATTGAATGATGCTTTCCTGTCGTTTGATTTGATTCTTCATGGCGCGCTGTATAGCAATTATACTTGTCAGATGTCAATTATAATTTACCAATTTTCATGTGTTTGGCTGAAAAACATTCGAATTGTACAACATTAACTGATCAGCGATCATATTGAGAAATGATTTGCAATTATTATGTTGACAAACAAACTTTACTTTCAGTATAAGATCAATCGTTAATTACGATCGGTAATGTAAAGATTAATTCTGTCTTCACGAAAGAAGAGTAAAAGTCGTGTCCAGGGCAGATCAAGGCGTACCAAATCCATACCCGGATCCAGCTGTCGAACAAGCAATCCTGCTCGCCCTGAAAGGGATTCGATTTGGGTCTGTCGAAATTATCGTTCACGACTCCAGAGTGGTGCAGATCGAACGAAAAGAGAAGACGCGCTTTGACGGCACATTGTCGCGCCCGGTTCGATAACTCGGCAATGACGATTCAGGGGACTTTCATGAATAAGACAGGCCATATGACAGTCCAGCCATCCACACAACTGGAAGCCGGGACTGAGGCAGTGGACTTTTTAATCGGTGGATTGACCGGACAACCGGAGATTCGCTTCATGAGAAGGAGTTTCTCAGATGCGGACGTCATGGTTGTTCGGGGGAATCCTGGTATTCACGACCATCACCCTCGGATTGGGGGCATTCTGAAGCGGAAGCGTGAACTGGAGCAGGAAAGCGCAGAAAGTGCAAAGAAAACGACGCCGATCGTGAAGGCCGGCAGCTCAGGATTCTCATTGGAATCGGCCGATGGGAACAACATCATTCGGTTCCGCGGTCTCATCCAGGTCGATCATCGGCTTAATTTTGAGGGTGCCAGCGATACCCGGAACCGCACCGATCAACGTGCCGGTAACCTCGATGCCAACGGATTTCATGACGCCGCTGATTCATGGTACCTACGCCGTGCTCGTCCGACTATCGAAGGTACCTTATGGGGAAAATACGATTTCCGCTTCATGCCCGATTTTGCCCTGGGCACCGCGAGGATTTTCGATGCCTACATCGATGCCCGCTTCCATCCGACCTTTAAGATAAAAGTGGGCAAGTTCAAACCCTTTGTTGGATTGGAACGCTTACAAAGCGCTGCTGACATTAAGTTCATTGAAAGAAGTTATGTCACCAATGACCTTCTGCCGAATCGTGATCTGGGCATCGCGGTGCATGGCGATGTTTTCGGGGCTCGGTTGAATTATGCGTTTGGCGTGATGAATGGGGTCAACGATGCGGGCAATATCGACACGGGCTTTGAGTTCGATGGACGCCCAGAGTTCCAGGGGCGGCTCTTTGCCGAGCCGTTTGTGAATGACGATTCAGTGTTGAGCGGTCTCGGTATCGGGGCGGCCGCCACATACACCGACGTGAGCGGTGAGAGAAACCTCAACTTTACCGATACGTCTCCGGCAGATGCCACCAGAAATGGCTTGCCCAGCTATCTCTCAGCTAGCCAGAATACGTTCTTTCGATATAGCGGGGCGGCGGTGGCTGATGGAAACCGTATACGTGTGTCGCCTCAAGCCTACTATTATATCGGATCGTTGGGAATCATCAGTGAGTATGCACAGGTCATTCAAGACGTCAGTTTATCGACTGGTGGTTCTCCTCCTGGGGGTGGAGCCGGCTCCGACACCGTGATCACGCCCAATACCCGCAAAACGCTGCACCATCAGGCGTGGCAGGTCGCGGTATCTTACCTCTTAACCGGTGAACAGGCTTCCTTTAGGAGTGTCAAACCCAGGCACAATTTTGATTTCGGGAAAGGATGGGGCGCTTGGGAGGTCGTAGGGCGGTATCACGAAATCGTCCTTGATCCAGACACATTCAAGAATCCAGCAGGCACAGCGTTCACCGGTGCATATGCGAATCTTTCGGAAAGTGCACAACGCGCGCGCTCCTGGGAGGTCGGTGTGAATTGGTATCTGAATCCAAACGCGAGAGTCGCACTGAACTATACGGAAACAAGATTTACCGGTGGTGCAGGGGAAGGCACAACTCCGATTAATGCCGCTGGAACCAATGTGCAAGATCGTCCGGACGAACGAGCATTGTTTACCCGGTTACAGCTTGCATTTTGATGGCCAGAATAGTCGCCCAATCAGCCACATAGGAAAGGAATAGGAGATGAAGACCGTCCAAGAGATATTTCTTGCGCTGAGTGTTCTGCTCATCCTGGCAAACCCACTCGCCGTGCAAGCCGAGGACATCACGCTACTGAACGTGTCATATGATCCAACACGGGAGCTGTACCAGGAATTCAATACGGCCTTCGCGAAGTACTGGCAAAAAGAAAAGGGGCAAACGGTCGTCGTAAATCAATCGCATGCTGGCTCCAGCAAGCAGGCGCGCGCTGTGATCGATGGCCTCGATGCCGACGTGGTGACATTAGCCTTGGCCTACGACGTGGATGCGATCGCCAAAGCTAGGCTGTTACCGTCGGATTGGCAAAAGCGGTTGCCGCATAACAGTTCGCCTTATACGTCAACGATCGTGTTCTTGGTCCGAAAAGGCAATCCCAAAGGTATTCGGGATTGGGATGATCTTGTGAAGCCTGGAGTTGCCCTCATTCCGGCGAACCCGAAAACATCAGGGGCCGCGCGCTGGGCCTACTTGTCGGCCTGGGGCTATGCGTTGAAGAAATATGGCAATGATGAAGCGAAGGCCAAGGAGTTTATCGCGAAGTTTTACGGCAATGTGTCGGTGCTTGACTCCGGTGCGCGTGGCGCAACCACCACCTTTGTTGAGCGGGGGATCGGGGACGTGCTGGTGGGGTGGGAAAATGAAGCCTATCTCGCGCTCAAGGAACTTGGCGCGGGGAAATTCGAGATTGTGACCCCATCGATCAGCATTCTTGCTGAACCGACCGTGGCGCTCGTCGACAAGGTGGCGAAGAAAAGAGGTACCGAAGCCGTAGCACAGGCCTACTTACAGTATCTCTATTCAGATGAAGGCCAAGAGATCGCCGCTAAGCATTTCTACCGTCCTC
>JARFPM010000116.1 GCA_030444405.1 Nitrospira sp. | reverse complement strand
AGCGGTTTTGGAACGGTCTGCCTGGCCCCAAGGAGCTTGGCTTTATGGAGGTCCTTTGCGGCACATCCGCTTATGGCAATAACCTTTATATCCAAGAAGGCCCTGGTCAATTCCAGGATGACCTCCAGACCGTTCATTTCGGGCATCTCCAGGTCCGTGATGACCAGATCCACCGGTTGCGCCTGAAACCGATCGAGCCCCTGCCGGCCATTGGTGGCCTCACAGACCTGATACCCGGCATCTCTCAGAACCTGGGCCAGCAGGCTGCGGACGGATGCATGGTCTTCAATGATCAGGACGGTGGCTGACCTCATCGCCTTGCCCTTTCCCATGGTAGGAGGCCTGGTTGCCAGCCTCGTTAGGCGGCAAGGGGCTCAACTGACTCTGACTCCCAGGGCAACTCCGGAGTTTCCTCGACCGTCACGGCCTGTGGAATCGTCGCGATGGGTGTGGCCTGGAGCTGACGGTGGTGCCGCAGGACGGCGTCATCCCGATGGCCACAATTGACACAGCGCCAGGACCGGCTCCACATCTCGCCATAGCCCCCTTCCATATCGATCATCTGGTCTTCAAGCATCAACCCCTGACAGCGTGAACAGCTCATCGCAGCCCTCCATCTGGTGAGTGGTAATGGCGTTGCGCCTGAGATCAACCGTATCAGGGATGACGATTCGGAACAGATTCGGACGAGGTACGTCGAAAGGGGGGAGGCAGGCACGTGGCGGGTGACAGGCAGACTGTTTGTTGTTTGGTCTCGCGTATGGGACGCCCTCTAAAATCGCTGTCAAGGTAACTGCAGACCCAGTCGGCAAAGCCGGGAGGGAACAATCAAATCGATGTATCTCACAAGCCGAACTAACGTCCTTCGACCGATTAAGGAGGTTTTTGTCCCTTGTGGCACGGTTCAAATCCTCCCTTACGCTCCCATCAAAGAAGATAGAACGGTCGTCGGAATAGTGTGCTGTTGTAGAGCGAGGGACCCTAGTTATCCACCGAGTTGGGGTGCAAATGAGCTAGTACAGAAACCCACCAAATTCTTTCCACATCTTCTGTGGATAACCTTGTGAACAGATTGGCGGAGGCGGCAAATATGAAGTGAATGGCGCGAATATTTATCAAACTGCCTATTTTTTGGGCATCCGCCCCTGTTTAGTACAACCCCCAGTAATAGTGGTTTGGAGAGCCGCTTCTTTCTTTCTTGCCTATTCCTAGAAAATTCTCTTGACATGATCCAATCTTCCCTAGACCTGGCCTGACCATGACGTCCATTCTGAGTGCTATCCACAGGTTCACGAGGTTTCTGGGGATGGTGGCGTGTGTGATGAACAGCGGGTTCTGTCTCTGTCAAGGGGTTTGGAGCAGAAAGACGGCTCCATCACAGCAGAGCCAAATGGGCACTTCAAAGGTCCATGATATGCCTCGTGTGCAATCAGTCTAAAACAGGTTTGCTTGACAGGCTCTTTTGCATATGTAACCATTGGCTACACACCAAGAATGTGACTGTCCGAGAGAGTCCGCATCTGGGTAGACCGATGAGTACCTCGCTGAGCAGGTGAAGATGATGACACGTGAGTCGATTATCCGAATGGAGAATGGTAGCCGATCAATTCCAGGCATGGCCGAAGTCGCGTTCAGTACATTGGAGACGGCTCACGTCCCACTCGCAGGGGTAGCGGCCGCCGGAGAACCTATTGAGGCGATTCCTCAAACCGAGCGCGTCGAGGTGCCGAAGAGCATGATCGGTCGAGGCGAGACCTTTGCCCTCCGCGTGAAGGGGAGTTCCATGAAGGATGAAGGGATTTTCCCTGGAGATGTGGTTGTCGTCCAGAAACAAGCGACCGCCAGGAACGGCCAAACTGTGATCGCCTTGGTCAATGGGGAGGCGACGATCAAGACCTACCAGCGGAAAGCCGGAACCGTGGAACTCCACCCAGCCAATGAGAGCATGCGGCCAATTATCGTCCAACCCACAGACGCGTTCCAGATCGAAGGGATCGTCGTCGGCGTCCTCCGTCATCTCAGGAAGTGAGATGAGAGTGAGTCAGTCTCATGGACCGCCAGATTGTCTGTTTTGCGATTCCTGCCGTTGAGGTCGCCCTTGCGCAGCTTGATGACCCCCGCCTCAGAACCCGGCCCGTTGCCATTGCGCCTCTCAACACAGCTCGCGCCCTTCTTCGTGAAATTTCTTCTGAGGCCGCCCAGGCTGGTCTCGCGGTTGGCATGTCAGTAGACCACGCCCGGCGCATCTGTCCCTCGCTCCAGGTGCTGGCCCCGAACCCCACTCGGGTGCGTACGACGGACGAATCACTTCTGCGGGTGGTCACCCGGTATGCCCCTGTGTGGGAGCTGTCCCAGCCAGGCTCCTTTCTCATGGATGTGACCGGGACCGGACGCCTCTTCGGCCCAGCCTATGATGTGGCGGCCAAGGTGCAGCAGGAAGTGCTTGAACTGTCTCGCCTTGACGGCGTGGCAGGAGTCGGGAGTAACAAACTCATTGCCCAAACGGCAGCCACACTGATTGAGCCCTCGGAACTCTACGATGTCAGGCCAGGATCGGAGGAGGTCTTCATGTCGCCGCTCCCGGTCGGGACACTGCCGGGCCTGCAGCGGCCCTGCATGCGGAAGGTGGTCCACCTTCTCGATGATCTCAATCTCTGCACCCTGGGCGACGTGGCAGGGAGTCCCCTTGATGCCCTGGAAGTGGCCTTGGGGGACTACGCGGGATCGCTTTCCCGATGGGCACAGGGCATCGATACGGTACCCGTGTTGCCCCCGACACGTCAGCCTCATCTTGAAGAAACCGTCCTATTCGATCCGGACGAAATCGATGATTCGGTGCTGGTTGGTCGATTGCTGGATGCCCTACAACGGTGCTGCCGAACACTTCGCAGTCAACGTCGGGTCTGTGGAAGTCTGTCGCTCACGATCCGGTATAGCGACCAGCGTGAAGTCACGAAACGCGAACGCATCACCTCGGAAACGTGCTGGGAATGTGATCTCTCTCCAATCGTGACCGCGCTTTTCTACACATGCATGCGTCGTCGCATTCGACTGCGAGCCATGACCCTCAGCATGAGTGGACTCACGGGCTATGCCGAGCAAGGCCTGCTGTTCGATGCTCGGCCACATGAGGAGCAGCGCAAACAAGATCGGGGAAAGAAGTTAGCCGTCGCGCTCGATACGCTCCACGCCCGATTCGGCGAACAGAGTATTCGCTATGGAAGGAGTGTGTGAGTGTCCTTCGTCCACCTGCACACCCATTCATCTTATTCGCCGATGTCAGGGGTCCCCACCTTAGAGGCGCTCTGTCAGGCCGTGAAAGCCCAAGGGCAGACCTTTCTCGCGCTGACCGATACGAATGGCCTGTATGGGGCCATTCAGTTTCTTGAGACCGCCCGTGAGACTGGGCTCAAGCCAATTGTCGGGACGGAGCTCGTTCATGGTACGCATCGAGCGGTTCTCTTGGCGAAGAACCCCACAGGCTACGCCAACCTCTGCCGGATTCTGTCCGCTCGCCACTGTGATGCGTCGTTCGATTTTGTGAAGACCGTCGCTTGCCATCGAGAAGACCTCGTCATCATCTCGGACACTTGCTCGGCGCTGACAGTCTGGGGTGCGGAATCGGAGGACGATCTCTACGTGGAACTCACACCAGGCCCGGCACTTCAAGAGCTCGTCGCACTCAGTCGGCAGCTGACGCTTCCGCTCGTCATCACGACACGAGCTCACTTTCTTCACCCGGACGACTATCACGCGCATCGACTCTTACGTGCCATTGCGGAGAACACGACGCTGTCACGACTCAAAGACCATCAGTGTTGTCTCCCATCGCAGTGGCTCATGCCGAAAGAGCGGCTCGCTCGCTACGTGCCGAACGTCCCTGAGGCACTCTCCAATACGAGACGAATTGCTGGACAGTGCCACACCGACTGGGACTTTAAACAGACGATCTTTCCCTCGTTCCGTCAGCTCTCCTCAGACGCCGCCTATGAGGCCCTGCACCAGAAGACCTATGAAGGCGCGACCTGGCGCTATGGATCGGTCTCTCACGTCGTCCGAGAGCGGATCGAGAAGGAACTCACGCTGATTCGTGAGAAGGGGTACGCCGACTACTTCCTCGTCGTCGATGAGATCGTGCGTCAAGCGCCGCGAACATGCGGACGAGGCTCTGCAGCAGCGTCGATCGTCTCCTACTGCCTCGGCATTACCCACGTCGATCCGATCAAGCATCACCTGATGTTTGAGCGGTTCCTCAATCCAGGACGGCACGATCCACCGGACATCGATGTGGACTTTCCCTGGGATGAACGGCCCGCCATTCTTGAGTGGGTGTTCACGCACTATGGACATCAGCACGCCGCGATGGTGGCGAATCAGAACACGCTGGCCACGCGGGCAGCGTTGCGCGAGATCGCGAAGGTCTACGGTCTGCCAGCCGGAGAGATCGGCAAGGTGCTCAACTGTCTGAATCGGCGAGCCGACTTTGTGGAGGTCCAAGAAGGGATGACGGTGAAGAGCTGGGCGACACACGTCTGTGCCGCGTTGAAGCTTCGGGATCCCTGGCCGGACATTCTCTTCTGGTCGACTCAGCTCGACGGCCACTTCCGAAACCTCGGGCTCCACCCTGGTGGGGTGGTGCTCGTCCCGGATGAGATTCGGCGCTATGTCCCGGTCGAGATTTCGGCCTCTGACTTACCGGTGATTCAGTGGGAGAAAGACCAAACCGAAGACGCCGGACTCGTGAAGATTGATCTGCTCGGAAATCGGTCTCTCGCTGTGATTCGTGACGCCTTGGCCGGGATCGCTAAGAATACGGGGCGCATCATCGACTATGCAACCTGGGACCCGATCAGTGATCCGGCGACCCAGGAATTAATTCGACAAGGGAACACCATGGGCTGCTTCTATGTTGAGTCCCCGGCCACACGGCTCTTGCTCAAGAAGCTCTGGAGTGGGATGCCGCCAGAGCGGCGAGCCGTCGCCGATGTCTTCGAATACTTGGTGGTTGTGTCGTCGCTCATTCGCCCCGCTGCCAATACCTTCACCGAGGAATTTGTGCGACGCGCCCATGGATACCGGTACACCTCACCGCATCCACTGCTCGATGAAATTTTGGCTGAAACGCACGGCATCATGGTCTATCAGGAAGATGTGATGAAGGTGGCGGTGGCCTTGGGTGGATTCTCGGTCGAAGATGGAGACCAGCTCCGAAAGGTGCTGAGCAAAAAGCACAAGGCGCGGCAGTTGCGCGACTATTGTCGCCAGTTCTACGAAGGCGCGGCGACACGGGGGTGCTCGCTCGCCGTCATTGATCAGATCTGGGCCATGATCATGAGCTTTGCCGGCTATAGCTTCTGTAAGCCGCACAGTGCCAGTTATGCCCAAGTCAGCTTCAAGTCCGCCTACCTCCGAGTTCACTATCCCGCCGAGTTCCTCGCGGCCGTGGTGAGTAATCAAGGCGGGTACTACTCGGCCTTTGCCTATCTGTCGGAAGGTCGGCGCATGGGGCTCACCATCCTCCCGCCGGATATCAACGCGAGCGTCTGGACCTATACCGGATCCGGGCAGACCGTGCGGATGGGGTTTATGCAGATCAAAGGCCTTCAAGAAGAGGTGGCCAAGCGAGTCATTGCGGTACGAGACGCGCAGGGCCCGTATCGGTCACTGGCTGACTGTATGGACCGCGTGAAGCTGGAGTATCCCCAAGCGAAGCTGCTCATCAAGGCCGGCTGCTTGGATTCAATTGCCGGCGAACTCACGCGCCCAGCCTTATTGTGGCGAGTCTTTGTCGCACACACCACAAAGCCCCCTCCCTACATCCCGATCCCGCCAGAGTACTCGCCGCAGAAGAGGCTGCATCATGAGCTGGTGCTCTTCGGCTTTCCGTTGCGTGGTCATCCGTTGGATCTCTTCCAGCCTACGCTGGCTGCGACGCCACACATCCTCGCCAAGGACGTCGGGCGCTATGTGGGAAAAGAGGTGACGCTCATCGGGTGGCTGCTGACCGAAAAGATCGTCTCGACGAAGAAGGGCGAGCCGATGGAATTCATGACCTTAGAGGATCAGACGGGGATGTATGATGCGACCGTGTTTCCAAATATCTACCGCGAGTACTGCCATCTGCTCGCCCCAAATCAGGCCTATGAAATGACAGGCTTGGTGGAGGAACACTTCTCCACCGTGACCGTCACCGTTCGAACGCTTCGCCTGTTGAACCCCCATGACAAAGAGGCGTCTTCTGAACCGGTCGAGGAAGGCAGCGCCTAGTTCCACTCGGCTGGGGTGTCCCATCCAAAGAGGGCATAGACCCCAGAGCGCCTATGGCGTAAGGTGAGAACCACCAGCGAGAAGGACCAACGGGTCGGCCCCCTGTCTTTTCGCCATGTGTTGAGGAGGTATTCTATGAAGCGGACCGGTGTTGCTCTTCTTTCACTGTCTTCTTTCAGCGGCCATACTCGGGATGTGCTCCATCGCTCCGGCTGTAGCCGAGACCTCTGAGGAACTCGATAGAATGTGGGAATGTCCTCAAGAAGACGGTGTGCCACTCTATACGAATAAAGAACGCGCCGGTTGCCAGGCCATAACGCTCAAACCGCTGTCGGTCTTCCCGGATCTGTCAACGATGCGGACAAGTCCTCATACCCCGACGGATACTCTGCGTCATGGTGACCGAATGCCCTCCCAGGAGGTCCGTCCCAAAGACAGGACCCTCCCGTACCGGACGAAGTGAAGGGGGTTCGTAAGCCAGGTCACCCGGACTGTTCACTCGACTCTGAACGGATGTCGTTGGTGCTACAGAGTCGGGGAAGTTCTGCACAGCGTGGGCTGACTCTTGAGAACGCACCGCGGTAGAATTCTGCTCCATGTCACTTTCCCCACTCGTGCGGTTCGGGACTTCCACGTGGACGTATGAAGGCTGGCAAGGCCAGATTTATCTGAAGCCCTATACCAAGACCACGTTCGCACGAGAATGTCTCGGAGAGTATTGCCAGTATCTGTACAACGGCGAACCGTGCTTTCGCACGGTCGGCAACGATGCCACCTTCTACCGGCCCCCGACGACTCAGCAACTGCGGAAATATCTGAATCAGATCCCTGAGGATTTCGAGATGTGCTTTAAGGTCTGGGAGGAACTCACCATTCCGAGCTACGCGAAGCACCCTCGCTATGGCTCGAAAGCCGGACAATCCAATCCACATTTCCTCGACGCGAAGCTCTTCCATGACCTGGTGCTGATCCCGCATCGCGACGCGCAGTTCGAGCCGCATACCGGCCCCTTCCTCTTCGAGTTCCAACGGCACGGGATGTCGAGTCAGGAGTTTTGTTCGCGGCTCGATACGTTCTTCAGTCAGCTCCCGAAGGACTTCAGGTACGCCGTAGAGATCCGGAACGCGGGACTCCTTGGCCCGGAGTATCGCCAGGTGTTGGAACGGCATGGCGTGGCCCACGTCTACAACCACTGGTCCTACATGCCCTCGTTAGCCGATCAGCATCAGCGGATGGAGTCCTTCACGGCGCCTTTTACCGTCCTGCGACTGCTGACGCCTTTAAAGATGTCCTATGAAGAAGCCAAGAAGCGCGCCGAGCCGTATAACAAGATTGTCGGCGAGTTACCGGAGATGCGGCGAGACACGGTTGATCTGGTGAAGAAGGCCATGGCAGAGAAGCGGCAGGCCTATGTGATCGTGAACAACAGGTCAGAGGGGAATGCGCCGTTAACGATTCAAGCCTTAATGAACGCTCTGCAGGAGTGATGAGCAGTGAACCACTCGTCCACCTGAGCGTATCTCTGCCCCTCTGCAGAAAGCTAAGAGGGGTACAATCTTCGTACCGGCAACTTCCATAGGCGGGGAGCGTTATTTATGCTTTGCTCTCTCCCGATCCGGGCTGGGGACCCAGCTGTTTCAGATCCTGTTCGATGTTGGTCAGTTGTTGCTCAAGGTAACGATTCAGAAAATCCGCCCGCTTGACCGCAAGGCTTAACTTATCGATCGCAATATCTCCTTGTTCGATCGCGTGGGCGATCGTTTCCAATTCCGCTTCGCCAGCTCCATAGCTCTCAGGAGGCGTCGTGAGTGTGTCGGGCCTCAGTTCATCGATGGTCATGGGTCTCCTTCCTGGTGACTGTCGCCGGTACCGACCCGTCAGACAGATAAATCTCTATGTTGTCTCCAGCTGTCACATCCCCACAGCGGCGCACCACCGACCCATCGGAACGCGTCACGTAACTGAGGCCGAGCGCATAATACCGCTCTGGACTGGCAGCCTGAATGTGCGCATGAAGGCGATGCAAGCGCCCTTGGGCACGCCGAACCTTGTCGCAGCTGACGTGGTGCACGCGTTGTCGCAGTTCTCCAAGGTTAAGACGCGCGGGTCCCACTAACGTCGTGAGAGCAGCCAACGGGAGGGCCTGGCGCCACACCAGTAACTGCACCCGATGCGAGGCAATGAGCGCCGGACACCCGCTCATGACGGTACGGAACTGTTCACTGAGAGACGTCCGATGTGCCTGCACCACCCGGCGCGCATGGAGCCTTACAGGCTGATGACAGTGCTGTAACAGTCGCCGGTGCCGATGGAGGCAGCCCTGCAGAGACTGCGAGACCGCATACCAATTGGCGGCTCGGCGATGCTGATGGGTGTGGACTAGGGAGAGCGCCTGGCGGACGAAGCCAGGACGCTGGTCCAGCAGCCGCAGGCGGTACCGATGCAGCTTGTCGAGAGCTGCGGCGCGGACCCGGTCTCGACTCAGCCGAAGCTGTTCATGGATACTCTGCACCCTATCCACGAGAAACCGAGCGGCGGCGGTTGGTGTTTCGAGCGCTTTTGCGCTGACGACATCACAGACTGAATGATCAGCCGTGTGGCCCAACCCGGTCAGGACCGGGAGTGGACAACAGGCCACGGCATGTGCGACCGCATACTCATCAAAGGCTAAGAGATCGAGTTCACTACCGCCACCGCGAATCAGTAAGACGACATCGTACTCCGCCTTTCGCTTGACGACCTCCGAGAAGGCTTGGACAAGGGTTGGAACGGCGGCCACCCCTTGGACCGCCACATTATGGATTGTCCACTGAAAACGAAAGCCACTACGCCCGAGGATCGTAATCGCATCTCGGCACCCGTCGCTGTCCTTTTTCCCGATGCACAGCACCCGGAGGGCCGGGCGCCGCCACGGGACAGTTTGGTTTCGAGTGAGGAGCCCTTCGTGTTCAAGTCGTCGTAAGGTGAGCTCACGCTGTTGTTGGCGAAGGCCTTTCATGCCGACATGGTTCAGACCGTGAATGCGGAGATAGGGTTTGGTTTTCTTCGCCCAGAAATCGATCGTGACTTCGAGCATCACTTCGCAACGGCCTTCCCGATCGGACAAATCACAGCCAAAGGCGAGCCCTTGCTGGAGCAGCGCCTGAACGTCAGCGCGTTCCCAGATGAACCCCTCGATGCTCGCAGAGTTATCTTGCGTGTCGGCGAGTGTGACCGAGAGGAAACCGCGGGCACCCGTGTTGATTCCGGGTCGTATCCATTGTGCATGCACAAGGTGTCGGCCGGTGGCTAAAGGGCGGAGACGCTCATGGATGAGTTCGGCCACCGCACGAATCGATAACGGAGTGGTCGTGGTTGGGATAGTGTGGAGTGGGGACGAGTCGGTCAGCTTGTTCGTGCCCACCTGCGACCGATCAGGGACGGCTTGAATCGGCTCCGAGACCGCGATGGGAGGATCTGGAAATAAAGGCAAGGTCATGCTGGTGACGATAGCAAAGCATCTACCGGAAGACTAGCCGCAGAGGTCAACACAGGAGGGTGAGGCCAAGAGCGGAGACATGCTGTCGTTCGCTTCCTCTTCGTCTCACCGGGCTATATCCTATGCCTACTGGCCGTCTAAGTGATCACTATACAGGGCCCTCGCCCTAAAAGGTCGAATCGAGGGGTTTTGATAAGTGCTCGCTATCGCAACGGTTTCCCTATTTGCTGCAATATTGAGAAGTTAGCATATTCTATTGATTCTATGCGATCCCGTCGCTTCCCCTCCATTCCCGCAGGGTTTTGTCACAAAATTCACCACAGTAGCAGGTAGAAAGTTGAGGGAGTCGGTTCCTGGTTGTGGTGTCTCACCGCGATGGAAGACTTGTGTGGGGTTGTGGACC
>JARFPM010000041.1 GCA_030444405.1 Nitrospira sp. | reverse complement strand
GTAGTGAAGAGACACTGAGCCGTTTATGACCGGAGAGAGCACCCCTGTCGCCGTCGCCCTCCAGTCCCCTCCGCCCCACAGTGAAAGCAGCGAAATGTATGTTCCGCAACCTTGGTGTATCTAAATGGATTCAGGATCCAAATCGATTCACCTGCTCGGAGAAAGCCGTAGACTTGCACGGAAAAGAAGACTGATGAGAGGAGATGATCAGAGCTCAGCACGGTTCATCCGGCCAACGATTCCTTTTCCCACTGCACAAAGCGCGCAGCCGCTTCCGATCTTCTTGAGACGCTCAACCGTTTGTAGATGTTCCGAATCCGTATTGCCATGATAGTGGGTGCGACATCCAGTTGTTCTGCGATCTCTTTGTTTGTCTTTCCGGCTGCAAGCAGCGAAAGGACTTTGCGATCGGCCCCTGAGTAATCGTCCATTCGCTCGCGTAGTGCATTCCGCTTTCCCTCCCGAACCCACGCAAGGAGCTGCTGTGTCAATCGCTGGTCGATGATTGCTTGGCCGGCTGCAACGATTTCAATGCTCTTTACTATGGCTTCGTCCGCCGAATCTTTCAGCAAGTAGCCCCGGGCGCCGGCAAGAATGGCAGACCGCAGAGTGTGCTTGTCGTCATTGGCGGTGAAGAAGAGGACGCCGAGGTGGGGCTTGGAATCACGAATGACCCTGCACATCTCGATGCCGCTCGCTCGCCCCACTCGAACATCCAAGACGACCACATCCGGCTGACAGGTCCGTACCAGAGCAACGGCTTCACCTTCGGTGCATGCGGTGCCAACCACGAAGAGGCGTGGGCTTTTTGAAAGGATCGCCCGCAGGCCTTTCAGAACAAGAGGGGAATCATCGAGCAGCAACACCCGTGCTGGTACTTGCGTGTCACTCGGCGGCTTCATTCAACGATGGTTATTCGGCACACAGCGATTGATGCAGGTGGGTCCCTACGGATGTCCCCTGCTGGTCGTCGTGATCCAAGATCGCTTGTACCGTGCCCCTTCTGACGTTCAGTCTGGACCAAATTTTCGAGACTGCGGCCCCGCACAGTGACTGCGTCGCATGGTTCGAACGAGCTCTTCTGCCTCAACCGAGTGACAGCGAGTGCGACGGAGCGGCAATGTTAGGTACGCTCAGCAAATGGTGTGCCATGCCAAAATGAAAGGGTGGTGGAGAAGACGGGACCCACCTGTTCCAGACCCAGTGGTTCGGCCATGCGGCACCGCGACGGTGGGTCGCATCGATTTTTCAGCCTAGTAGAACAACTTAGCAGAGTACGTCAGTCACAGGCGGGAGCTTTCGAATTTCGGACCAATTGTATCCGCGATCGTCGTCAAGACCTTGATGTATCGAAGTAGATTCTGTATCCGATTCGATTCAGGCACAGAGCAGGTGGCTCGCCATTACGTCCTTTTCACGCAGGTTGCCTGAGCAGCTCTGCGGTCTCGCAACAGAGAACAGAGCTGCATAGATTCTGTAACCGAACACTTTCTATTGCTCACTGTAGATCCTCTGCCTGCTCTTAGCGTAAATTCTCCATCCTCCTACCTGGTCTTGATCGGTCGGTTGAAGCTGCCTGAGCACCGACAAACCGGGATTGCTGAAGCCCCAATATTAGCCGCTAATAGCCGCGGCAAACGACTTGTATGCGCGTGAGATGGAGTACGATCGTCCTGATCGCAGTCTGTTGGCTAATTGGTCTCCCAGATAGCTGGGCCGAGACTTCGACCTTGATTCCCCGCACATCCTCAGCGACCGAGAAGCAGCTCCAGGAAGAATCGCTCTATATGAAGGAAGAAACCGCCAGCATCGCGAGCCGATATGAGCAACCCATTTCCAAAGCTCCATCTGACGTCTACGTGATCACCGACGAAGATATCAAGAGCTCAGGAGCCACCGACATTCCCACGTTGCTGCGGCAAGTACCGGGCATGGAAGTCATGCAAATGAACGCGGTGGATTTCAATGTCAGCGTGCGCGGAAACAATCAGTTGCTCGCCAACAAGCTCCTTGTCCTTATCGACGGCCGATCTGTCTACATTGATCAAGCCGGACAGGTCTTATGGAAGCAGCTTCCGATCGCCCTGACTGATATCAAACGGATCGAAGTCCTGAAGGGTCCGGCATCGGCTGTCTATGGCTTCAATGCCTTCGACGGCGTGGTGAGTATCATCACGAAATCTCCGGAAGAGATGCGCGGGACCACATTGCAAGTCGCGGGTGGCCAATTAGGAACTCTGCTCATCAACTTTGCTCAAGCAGGAACAGCAGGCAAGTGGGGTTACCGTCTATCAGGCGGACACGAGCAAACTCAGCAATGGTCGGACCGAAACGCGCCGGCACTGAATGGCCAATGGATTGGCGGAATCGCCGACTATCACTTGTCAGGGGATGGAAAAATACGGGCTGAGGCAGGTGTAGGAAGAGCGAACCCCTACAACGGGTTCGTGACTGAAGTTACGCATAATAAAAATAGTTTATCACAAGCTCATGCAATGCTTAGTTATGAACAGGGTGGACTCCTGGTTCGGGGCTGGTGGAAAGGTTTCTATCCCATGAGCAACGCTAGCACAGTTCCACCCCTGAACTCATTTCTTACCCTGACTGACCGATTTGGACAGACCGCTGGGGATTCTTCTTACAATAGCTATGACTTCGAAACGCGGTACCGATTCACACTGTTTCAGAGACTAACCCTGAACGTGGGGGCCAACTTTCGCCGCATCACTCTTTCGTCGAACCAGCTCAGCTCACAGACCACCGAGAATCGGCTGGGGTTGTATGCCCAGGGGGATTGGTTGGTCCTCCCTTCCCTCGAGCTGAGCGTAGGGCTCCGGTACGATCTCGAAACCTTCACGAGCCCTGCTTTGTCCCCGCGAGGCGCCTTGATCTACCACCTGAATGAGAACCATGCCTTTCGGCTGTCAGGTTCGGTCGCCTATCGACCACCAACCCTCTTTGACGAAAGCCTCAACATCATCAATTCTTTGACGCTTCCAGGATTGCCCACCTTATCCTTTGCAGCATCAGGATCAAGCAACCTGGAGCCAGAGCAGATCATTTCTTATGAATTTGGTTATCAAGGTTGGTGGTGGAACCACAGGCTGCGTACCAGAGTGAATGGGTTTTTTAATCATATTTCGGACCTCATCGCTTTTCGCAGCCCGTCAGACAACCCCCTGGGTACGGTACGCCCGATTAACGGAGGCCTGGCCGATGTGTACGGAGGAGAAGTCGGGGCAGAATTTTTCCTCACTTCCTGGCTTTCAGGCTTTGCCAACTACGCTTATCAGGAAGTCGGGCAATCCTCCAGCGGGTTCAGTCGGCGAGGCTTTTCTCACAACAAGGTCAATGCCGGACTCCGCGCAACATGGAGGCCTTTCACCGGTGAGATCCTTTACCACTACGTCGGTGCTGCGTCCTATCCCCTCGCTGATGCCTTTACGAATCTCGCTCCGTTTTTTCCCCCCGGGACTCTCCTTCCCCAAGAAGATGTCCCCAGCTACAACTTATTAAATCTCCGGCTTGGCTACCTCATCTGGCAACAACAGACGGGTGACTATGTGCGGGAGGCTGAGCTGGCACTTTCCGTATTCAATGCCCTGCACGATATCCACCGCGAGCATCCCCTCGGCGACCTCCTTGGTACCCGAGTGCTGGGGTGGTTAACGGTGAAGCTGTGAGCTACTCGTCACACACAGTTCTGTGGGCCAAGAGTGGCTTGCTACACTCATCGCACTCTCACTCATTTCGCGCGCAGGCATGTTGGCGGTCCTGGAAAAGATGCTTTATAATAAGAACTTAAGCGACAGAACGCGGTGACCTCATGCTGCCCGTCTTTTCTCTTCTCTTCCTACTGTGGCTCACGAGCCTATCGGGCTTCGTTCATGCAACAGAAATTGTCATCCTCAAATCGTCGGAACTGCCCTACTACGAACAAGCGGTTCTCGGCTTCAAAGCTGGAATGCCCGCGACAACCAAGGTGAAGGAGTACAACCTCAATGGCCAGCTGGCACGAGGACGGGAAATCGGCAAGTCCTTACGCGCCTCGCCTCCCGATCTGATCTTGGCCGTCGGACTCAAGGCGACCCTGGCCGCTAAATTGGAAATTTTCGACCAGCCCGTGGTGTTCTGCCAGGTGCTCAACCCTGACACGTATGGACTCCCTGCCTCGAACATGACCGGCATTGCGGTCCGCACCTCCCCCGAGGCCCAACTGACCGCGCTTCGCTCCGTCATACCCCATCGTCGTCGTATCGGGGTCCTCTACGACGAAGAGTACAGCGGGAACTTTATCCATGATGCGCATCGTGCAGCGAAACAGCAGGGACTCGAGCTCGTGGCCGTTGCGATCCGTGGACAGGAGGACATTCCCCAAGCGGTTCGAGAGTTGCTCCCGACGATCGACGCACTCTGGCTGATTCAGGATCAGACCGTCATCTCCGAAGCGGCCATTCCGTTTTACTTAGAATCGACGCTTGATGCGAAAGTGCCGCTCTTTACCTTCTCATCCACACTGGTCCAACAAGGAGCGCTGGGTGCACTGGTGGTAGATGCCTGGACTGTGGGACAGCAAGCCGCGCGGATCGCTCAGTCGCTGCTCAAGGCACCCAACACCGCAACAAGTTTCATCCAGGCACCTGAACACCCGCAATTAGCCGTGAACGTGAGCTCCGCCGAATATTTGGGTCTGCCTCCATCGCCTGAGACCATGCGCCTCGCACATCAGCGTTTTGGTGGACCAGGGGCGATGGCCCAGAATCCGGGCCCGGCGTCGGATTTGATTCCCTAGTGCACATCGAAAGGACACCGACCGTTTGTAAAGGTTTCTAGGCGAACCGCAATGGCTGACCTCCCCACTCCGAACCGATCTCAGTTTTCTCTCACCCTCGGAACGAAGCTCGTCCTCAAGTCGTCCGTTATTCTTGTGGTCGCCTGTCTCTTCTTAAGCTGGCTGTTTATTCAACGGCAAGTGCGATCGACTGCCGATGGCCTGATGCAAAGTGGAACAATCCTCGCGCAACATTTAGCGCACATGGGACGATTCAGTGTCGTGGCCCGCGACACATATCGGCTGAATCAGCTGATACAAGAGATTCTCGCTGTCGACCCGGTTGCCTACGCAGCCGTCATTTCTTCTGGTGGGGAACTCCAGGCGGGGTCCGGCAAAGGCTCCTGGGCGGAGCAGTTCTCGGTTCAGCTGAACGGCCAGCGTCAGTTTTCTTTGATGAATGTGACGTGGCCCCCTCCTCTGCGGACCGATGACGATGATCCACTCATCAGCGCCATCCAGCTCAATGGCGGCCGGCCCATACTCCGTCACAACATTGAATTTTCCCTGGAAGAGTTGATGAGCATCGCGGGCGGATTCGAACTCCCCATCGTGTACGACATCATCGTTCGCATCCCACAAGGCCCGTTCATAACTGATCGAGATCCCGCCCTGGACCTGACACTGGCTGAACGATTAAACAGGCCGCAAGAGGGCGGAATCAAACACAATATCGCTCCGGCCCTTGCGCAGGTTGGGCTGTCGACCTCACAGCTCCAGCACGTTCTACGGACATCGTTCTGTCAGGCGGCCGTGAGCACGATCAGCATCGTGGCCACCGGACTGCTGTTGACGCTGCTGTTCGCCAGGCGAATGACCACGCCGTTGCGAGAGCTGACACAAGCAGCAACTCTGCTCGCCGCTGGAGAAACCGTGCTGCCTGTCGAGGGGCATAGGAACGATGAAATCGGCACCCTCACGGTAGTCTTTAATGCCATGGCCAGGACGTTGCAATCACGCGAGCACGAGTTGCGTGAGCTGACTCACACCTTGGAGGGCCGCATTGAGGCTCGCACCAAGGAGCTTGTCGCCGCGAATACCAAATTACTGGACCTTGACCGACGCAAATCCTTTTTCGTCTCCACCGCATCACACGAACTGCGCACACCGCTGACGTCAATGAAAGTCCACTTGGCGAATTTACGGGATGGGATCGACGGAGTCGTCACCGACGATCAGCGGCGCTCGATTTCACGCGTCGAGGCAAACCTCTCTCGCCTTCAGAAATTGATCGATGAACTGCTGGATCTTTCCGCTATCGAGATGGGTCAAACGGCCTTGCGGCTGGAGCCCGTGGCTCTGGGGAACGTGATCGCCAAGGCGGTCGAAGACCTTCACCCGCTTGCCTCCGAACGCCAAGTGAGACTCGTGATCTCCCTCCCGTCCGATCTTCCCGTTGCGTCCGCCGATCCCGACAAGTTGCACCGGATCCTCCTCAATCTCCTACACAATGCCGTCAAATTCAGCCCGCCATACTCAGTCGTCGACATTGGGGTCACTCCGCTCCGGGACGGCGAGCTCCTAGTCTCCGTGCGGGATGCAGGCCCGGGCCTCACTCCCGAGGAGGTCGAAAAGGTCTTTCAACCGTTCTATCGTGCTCCTACTAGTCCGAAACAGGAAAAGGGCGCCGGACTTGGGTTGACGATCGCCAAGTTACTCGTCGAACTCCACCACAGCCGGCTCTGGGTTGAGACGACTCGCGGTGAAGGGAGCTGCTTTTGCTTCGTGCTGCAGCGAGCTACACCGAACAGGGAACTACCGTCGCTTCAATCCGTCCCGATCGCCGGAATGCCTGGAGCGTGAGGGATTCATGAAGAGATGATCAGGTGATGGATGGCTTCATGGTGATGCCTCGCTGTTTGATGAGTCTGGTGAGATAGGTCCGTTGCAGGCCGAGCAACTCCGCCGCTTTCGTTTGGTTCCCCCCTGTTCGCCGCAAGGCTTCTTCGATCACTTTCCGACTGTACAGTTCCATCACGGCATGGTAGTTCAGATCGTCTTCCTCCGCCAAGTCTGTTTTAACCGGCAGCTTCTTTCGAATCGTGATCCCGAGATGTTCAGGCTCAATGCAGTCACCGTCGCACAGTGCCATAGCCCGGGTGACTACATTTTCCAACTCGCGCACGTTGCCAGGCCAATGGTACTCGCACATGACATCCAACGCATCTTGACTCACGGCAAACGGGTGCCCGCCGATCTCAGCTCCATGTCGCCGGAGAAAATGATCCACCAGGAGGGGCAGATCATCCACGCGTTTGCGCAAAGGCGGCATGAAGAGGGAGATGACGTTGAGGCGATAGAACAGGTCCTGCCGGAACGTTCCCTCCTGAATCGCGTTCGTAAGGTCCTTGTTCGTCGCCGCCATGAAACGCACATCGGTGCGAATCGGCTGGACGCCGCCGATACGGTAGAACTCCTGATCCTGTAGCAAGCGAAGCAGATGCGTCTGAAGTCCAGTCGGCATGTCGCCGATCTCATCGAGAAAGACGGTCCCGCCTCCCGCCGCTTCGATCTTTCCTGGCTCGCGCTTTAACGCTCCGGTGTAGGCCCCCTTCTCATGCCCGAACAACTCATTTTCCAGCAAACTTTCGGGTAAGGCCGCGCAGTTCACCACGACAAACGGCTTCGCCGCTCGCGGGCTCCACCGATGCAGTGCGCGCGCCATCACTTCTTTGCCCGTTCCTGTTTCACCCAGTAACAGCACCGTGGCGGGAGAGCTCGCCGCTCGCCGAGCCGTGTCCAGTAGCTCAACCATACATGGACATTTCCCCACCACCTGCTCATATCGTCCCTCCACTTCCGCTTGTAGGAGGCCGATCCGACGCGTGAGGGCCATCTGCGCCATGGCCTTCGCGATCACAATGGAGAGGTGATCGGGCTCAAATGGCTTCGTGAGGAAATCGCAAGCCCCGAGCTGGATCGCCTCCACAGCCCGACCGATCGTCCCGAACGCCGTAATGACGATCACTTCCGGCACGGTCTGGGGGGGACAGCTGGAACGTTTTTCACTGAGTCGCTTGAGGATATCGAGTCCGCTGAGCCCTGGCAATTCAATGTCGAGCAGCATCAGATCGGGTTGGTCCTCTGATATCAGCTTGAGTGCCTGTTCGCCGTTCTCGGCCGTGAGCACCTCATGCCCCATCCAGGTCAACCGCTTCTTGAGGGCGCTGAGAATATCTTGGTCGTCGTCGACGATGAGAACTCGGGCTTGCATCGGACATCCTTTGGGGGCAGATTCCTGACGGGCTATTGTAGTGGAAAATGGGTCTGAAGAGAAAGTGCGCTGGCGACTGGTCTCACACACATCATTCAGGCTCGTAATTCAGATTCGGTGAGAGCCAACGCTCGATGGTCCGAACGTCCATCCCCTTGCGGCGGGCATAGTCCTCGACTTGATCCTTCCCGATCTTTCCGACCGCGAAGTATTTGGTGTCCGGATGAGCGAAATAGAACCCACTGACCGAGGCAGCCGGCAACATGGCAAAGCTTTCGGTCAGCGTGATACCGGCGTTCTTCTCCGCTGACAAGAGATCAAACAGCACCCGTTTTTCCGTATGGTCCGGACAGGCTGGATATCCCGGCGCCGGGCGGATGCCTCGGTATCGCTCACGGATCAGATCGTCATTCGTGAGCTGTTCATTTTTGCCGTATCCCCATTCCTCCCTGACTCTCTTATGAAGAAATTCGGCGAAGGCTTCGGCCAGCCGATCCGCAAGGGCCTTGGCCATGATGGAATTATAGTCATCATGGTCCCGATCGAACCGTTTGCAGAGTTCATCCAACCCAATGCCGGCTGTGACCGCGAAGGCTCCGATGTAATCCTGCCGACCGAATTCCTTCGGCGCAACGTAATCGGCCAGCGAGAGATTCGGCTGCCCCGTCGGCTTCTCCGATTGCTGTCGCAGATGATGAATCGTGGTGAGTACGGTCTTCCGAGAGGTATCCTGATAGAGCTCAATATCATCCCCGACACTCGATGCGGGGAAGAACCCATAGACTCCACTGGCTTTGAGCTGTCTCTTCTGAACGATCTCATCCAGGAGACGCCGTGCATCGTCGTAGAGCTCCTTCGCTCTTGGTCCGACGTTGCGGTCCTCGAAGATCGTCGGATAGCGACCTCTTAATTCCCACGTGTGAAAGAACGGCGACCAGTCGATGTAGGAAATCAGCTCGACCAACGGTTGATCGGCAATCGTCCGAACGCCCAACGCCGTCGGCACGGGAATATCGACGGTCTCCCAGTCGGGCATGAACCGATTGGCGCGCGCCTGGACGACCGAGAGAAGCGGCTTTGCTCCTCGATCCTGGTGCGATTGTCTCATGCGCTCGTAGTCGTCCCTTACCTGCCGGACAAACCCTTCCTTCTGGGTGTGGCTCACCAGACTGCCCACGACACCCACTGCACGTGAGGCGTCCAATACATGGACAACGCCGGGTTCATAGGAGGGCGCGATCTTGACCGCGGTGTGTGCCTTACTGGTCGTGGCGCCACCGATCAAGAGGGGCACAGCGAACCCCTCGCGCGTCATTTCCTTCGCCACATGAACCATCTCGTCGAGTGACGGTGTGATCAGCCCACTCAGGCCGATGATGTCGGCTTTGTTCTCTCGAGCAGCGGCCAGAATCTTCTCACAGGGCACCATCACACCAAGATCGATCACTTCATAGTTGTTGCAGCCAAGGACGACCCCGACGATGTTTTTCCCGATGTCGTGCACATCACCCTTGACGGTCGCGAGCAAGACCTTCCCCTGCGCCTGGAAATTGCCGGACCGCTTCTTCTCTTCTTCCATGTAGGGCATGAGATAGGCCACAGCCTTCTTCATCACGCGGGCGCTCTTCACGACCTGGGGCAAGAACATCTTGCCGGAACCGAACAGGTCGCCGACGATATTCATCCCGGCCATCAGCGGACCTTCAATCACTTCCAGAGGCTTTGGATATTTCTGCCGCGCCTCCTCAGTGTCCTGATCGATGTAGTCGGTGATACCCCTGACGAGCGCATGCGATAACCGCTCCTCAACCGACCCCTTGCGCCATTCATCGTCCTTGGCAACCACCCTCCCTTTGGCCTTCACAGTCTCGGCAAAATTCACCAGTCGCTCAGTCGCGTCCGGCCGTCGATTGAACAACACGTCCTCAACAAGTTCGAGCAAGTCTTTAGGAATCTCCTCATACACCGCTAACTGGCCGGCGTTCACGATGCCCATATCCAACCCCGCCTTGATAGCGTGATAGAGGAAGGCCGCGTGCATCGCTTCTCGAACGACGTTGTTGCCACGGAAGGAAAAGGAGATGTTGCTGATGCCCCCGCTGACCTTCGCACCCGGCAGATGCTGCTTGATCCAGCGCGTCGCCTCGATGAAATTGAGGGCGTAGTTATTGTGCTCCTCAATCCCTGTTGCGACAGTCAGTATGTTGGGATCGAAGATAATATCTTGCGGAGGAAACCCGACTTGCCCCGTGAGGATCTTGTACGAGCGCGCACAGATCTCCTTCTTCCGTTCCAGTGTATCCGCCTGCCCCTTCTCGTCGAAGGCCATAACAACGACCGCCGCACCGTAGCGGCGAATCAACGTCGCCTGGTCGATGAATTTCTTCTCGCCCTCCTTGAGGCTGATACTATTGACGACGGCTTTGCCTTGGATATTCTTCAGGCCGGTCTCCAACACCTCCCACTTGGAGCTGTCCACCATGATGGGAACTTTGCAGATGTCCGGCTCCGACGCGACCAGGCGAAGGAACTTTTCCATGGCAGCCTTGGAATCGAGCATACCCTCGTCCATGTTCACATCGATGATCTGTGCGCCGCCCTCGACTTGCTGACGCGCCACCGATAGAGCCGCCTCATAATCATCGGCCAGAATCAGCTTCGCAAAGGCAGGCGAACCGGTCACATTCGTCCGTTCCCCAATATTCACGAAGTTCGAGTCGGGCCTGATAGTGACGGCTTCAAGGCCACTTAATCGTGTATAGGGCTCGACCTTCGAGAGTGCATGTGGCTTCACACCGCGCACGGCTTCGGCGATGCGCTTGATATGGGCCGGTGTCGTACCGCAACAGCCGCCGACGATGTTCAGCCACCCGTTTTCCGCCCATTCGCGCAGTTGGGGCGCCAAGGTTTCCGGAGTTTCGGGAAACCCGGTCGGCAGCAACGGATTCGGCAGGCCGGCATTGGGATGGGCGCTGATGTAGATCGGCGCGATCTGCGACAACTCTTCGATCAGCGGACGCATTTCTTTCGGGCCGAGCGCGCAGTTCATCCCCACGCTCAACAACGGCACGTGCGAGATGGAGTTCCAGAAAGCTTCGACGGTCTGCCCGGTCACCCCACGATTGCTGCCGGCTTGGATGAAGGTCACCGACGCCATAATCGGAACCCGACGCGCGCCGGACGCGAACGCCTGCTGAATTGCAAAGAAGGCAGCCTTGGCATTCAAGGTGTCGAAAATCGTCTCGACCAACAAGAGATCGGCACCGCCGTCGAGTAAGCCTCGAACTTGTTCGCCATAGGCATTCACCAACTCTTCATAGGTCGTCCCGCGAGCTGCGGGGCTGTTGACATCGGTGGAGATCGACGAGGTCTTGGTCGTCGGTCCGATCGCCCCGGCGACAAAACAACGCCGTCCCGGCTGCGCCCGCTGTACCGCCGTCACTGCCCGCTTGGCACATTCCGCGCCGGCCTTGGACAGTTCATAGCCCAGCGTCTCCATCTTGTAATCGGTAAGCGAGATCGCCTGGGAATTGAACGTGTTGGTTTCAATGATGTCGGCGCCGGCTTCCAGATACTGTCGGTGGATCTCTTCGATGATGGATGGCTGCGTGACGTTCAACAGATCGTTGTGACCTTTGAGATCCTTCGTCCAATCCTTGAACCGTTCTCCCCGAAAGGCCGCTTC
Organism: Nitrospira sp.; assembly: GCA_030444405.1. Classification (GTDB taxonomy): domain Bacteria; phylum Nitrospirota; class Nitrospiria; order Nitrospirales; family Nitrospiraceae; genus Nitrospira_D. The sequence continues at coordinate 15,822 of JARFPM010000041.1, read as the reverse complement.
ATCCAGCTTCCGCTGCTGGATCATTGTCCCCATAGCACCGTCAAGGATCAGGATGCGTTCGTGCAAAAGCGCCGCAATGGAATTCTCGTGCGAAATCATCATATTCACCCTATTAAAATCACCGGGCTACTTCCCGATTGGCTGTGCGCGATCATACTGGAAGGCCTTCAGATCGGGCAAGCACGCGACCCTTCCTTGACATAAAATTCGGGCCCTGGCTACGATGACACATGAAACATATTTCGGTCCTCTTGCGAATCACGGCATGGCTCCTTCTTTACGTTGTCTTATTGTTTACCGGACCTTCTCTCACCTCTGCCGCGCCCTATTTTGAAGACGGTTTTTTAGGACTTTCTCAGAACGAACTACACGAACAACTCGGCCTGCCGCAGGCCGTGCGGGACCGAAAATCTGCGTTGCGAGTCTTCACGTATTATCCGGTCACCGATTGGGCGAAGTACTTCAGCAAACTCGTGTCGCCGGAAAACGGCGAAGATGTCTATACGTTTAGACGTGAGAACATTGAGATCCGCTACTCCTTCAGTTACGCCGTTGACCCGAATGATCAGAGTGAAAACAGACTGCTGACCGTACGTCTGGTGGACATCGAATTTTCCTCGGCAGTGCCGATCAGTCGACTCCCAAGTTTGATTCCGGAGTTTCGTCCTTCAACCGATCCGACCAGCCCCGCCTTTCGATCCAATATTTGGGTGCTGTTGTTCAAAGGCCCCCCTTCGCCCGATGCCCGATTCATCGTGAGAGAAAATGGAAAAGAACAGCTCGATTGGACTCTCTGCTACCAACTATTCTCGATGCAAGGGCTTCCCGATCGCTTGACGACCGATGCCTTGATCGACCGTGTGGAGATCAGCACGCAGAGCCTGCAGTTGGTGACCCTCCGGCAGCGGCACACCCATGAACCGATTCCGAATCCTTACTCCCACCAGTTCGACAAGCAGCCTGTTACCCCCAAGCCATCGTCCAAACCGATACCGGTTCCGAAATACGCGGAATAGTTTTCAGACGGTACACGGAGGTGAGAGCGTTCACTGCGGAGCTTGCTGAAGGCGATCTTGTTGAGTCTGTCCTGAAACAAGGGCCTTTTTCTTCATGGCATCCATCGGACCATCGTCGCCGACATAGATCAGCACAGGAGCCCCTATGCCGATTACGATCAGAAGACAAAACCCCAACATTCGTACGAATGGGCTCTTGCTCATATACATCATAAGCAGTAAGACCACCGCCGCTGCGCCGGCATAGGTCAGAATCTTGGATTGGGCCGGGGTAAGACCTGCTATATCGATCTGGAACGACGGCATCTCCCATCCATAATTTTTTGCCTGTTCTGTAATCTTCTGCTGCACCGACTGCATCCTCGATGGAGCTTTCGAAACGGGATCCGGTTGTTCATGCGTCTTCACTTTCGCACGGTATTTTTCAGGAATCGTCTCGGGCGAATCGGTAAAGACTGGGTTCCCTTGATCGTCGATATAGGAATACACGGTGGCGGCACGAGCCGCGACGGCACCCCATTGGCCGACGACCAAGACCCCGACGATCACACAGAGCGGAACGCCGCTCCAGCCTCCTCGACATGCCATAGTTCCAAGTATATCGCTTTGCCTGATATTTGGAATTGTTTACTGAAATAGCCCATTCCTTGACTCCATCACACGCCATTGTTAGCATGCCCGCTTTTGCGTGACATCATGACCACCGATCTACAGCCCTCCGCGCCCCACTCACAACCCGAAGAGGTCTCATTTATTCGCCGCCGCCCCGTAAGGATCATCATCTATGCAGGACTCGTGCTGTTTGTCCTCATGGCGGTGGTGTGGCCGATGATCGTCCAGCTTGGAGATCCGGACTTTCAAAAGCACATTGAACAACATCGTGTCATGGTGGGGATGACCAAAGAACAGGTTCTGCAATCTTGGGGCGGACCACAGACGATCAACACCACATTCACCAAAGATGGTATACGGCAAGAGGAATGGATTTTCGAAGATTGGGAAAGCTCGGCGGTTGTCCGTCACCGCTATCTTTATTTCGAGGAAGGGATTCTGATGGGAGGATGGTACGAAGGATCACGTGAACGACACTCCAGTAATTTTCCCGCAGAGAAACCGCACCCAAAAATTCAGCCATAGTCCTCCACCTGGCAGCGTACCTCCTGCATCGTCGTTCGTATCTCGCAGTCAAGAACCCATCTGCCTCATTCTTGTTTGCGCTTCACGAGCGACAACTGCGGTTCCTTCAGGCTGCGTTATGCCGGCGTCTCCCGGATAGACAGTCTAAGCCGGCTCAGAAGCACTTCGGCGCGAGCCTGATCGGACACATCGACCATGACACGGCTGACAAAGAACGGCACACCGGGATAGAGGCTGCTGACATGTTCATCATGGACGACGTAGGCGATGCGGTTGCCGTCGAGCAGGCTCTTGATCATCGCGAGCTCGCCGACGTCTTGCGCATTGGTGAGATGAATCATCCGCATGAGCCGTCCACCGATCGATCGTTCACGAATGAAACTTGCCCATTGGTTGCACTTTGCCGTCTCTCGCTTTACACTCGAACAGGAATTACGGAGTCTCCGTAATTCGCGCACGCCGTTCCTGTCCCGGACCGCCCGAGATGGTGAGCACGCGCTTCCACTCACGGACCTGGTAAATGGCCCATGCATTCGGTTGACCCTTGAAGAACGCTGTGGGATCCTCACCACTGGCATTGAGGAAGATTGGCTCGGTAAATCCCTCTTCTAGCACATAGTCGAGTAACGATTCGGTCGTAAAACCCGTCCCCCGAAGGGTCACGTCGGCCAACACATTGAGGATTTCGTCAGGATTCTGAATCGTTATTGGGTTCATCGGCCGTTCCTCTGCAATCCGAATTGTAACGAGGCTTGACCCGAGAAGGCAAGGCATCGTGTCTGTTCACATGAAGAAATCTGCGTTTCTTGACGCGCTCCTCCGGATCATGGACGACAAGCATCACTGGGCCTGGGAATATTTTTCTTCCGGCCGACTCAGCAAAGCCCAGCTCAAAACGCACTTTCAGCATGAGTACGCCGTCTACGTTCGAGACTTTCCTGTTTTCTTATCACGGATCCTTGGAACCAACCCTCCGCTTTCAGTCCGCCATATGTTGGCGGAAAATATCTACGAAGAAGAAACCGGCGGACTCTCGTTGGGAAAATCTCATCCTGAGCTCTTTCTGACGATGATGGAAGGATTGGGCTTCCGCCGACGGGACTTCGAACGTCCCCATCTGCTGCCTGCGGCTCGAACCTATCGCACGTGGCTTGAGCGCATGTCGAGTCACCGTCATTGGGTAATCGCCGCTGCGATTTTGACCATATTCGTCGAAGGCAGCGTGAAGGATCGAAAGGAGATTCTTGCCCCTCCTGAGAAGACACTTCCCGAAGATATCGAATCCATCATCGGTCTTCACCCCTTGGTCCGCTATCATGGAGTTTCACCCAGCCGAATGGACCTGATTCGAGCCCACCAGCTGGTCGAAGCGGGCCATCGGCACGATGCCTATGACATGGTCGTCAACTACACACCGCCCGCGCTTCGGCAATCGGTTCTGACATGCGTAACAAAGAGCTTGTCTCTGTGGCTGAGCTATCGCGATGCGGTCGCCCGGGCCTGTGGTATCACGCAACCCTAATGGCTCGATCCTTCCTCTCCTTGTGCCTACTCTTCCTTGCCGTCAGCCATCACCGGTCGGCTACCGGTGCTGACATTCCCACAGACATGGCCATGATTCCTCCGGGGGAGTTTACGATGGGGATCCCCGAGGGAAGCGAGGGCTTCCCTGACGAACATCCGGAACGACGTATATTCCTCAGTGGATTCTTCCTTGACCGTTTTGAGGTGACCAACCAAGCCTATGCCGCCTTCGTGCAAGCAACGGGTCACCGATCTCCGGCGAATGCAAGCCAAGCGGCAACGCTCTGGACGAACAATCGCCCCATCCCGGGCATAGAACACCATCCCGTCATTAATGTGAGCTGGGAGGATGCCGACGCCTACTGCCGCTGGGCTGGGAAACGTCTGCCTACCGAAGCGGAATGGGAAAAGGCAGCACGCGGAACAGACGGCCGACGGTACCCCTGGGGAAACACCTGGGACTTTACTATGGCCAATAGCGCCAGCTACTGGGCGCAACGGACGATCGAGTTCAACAGCGGAGCGGATTGGGACGCCTTCTGGGTCAGAGGCGAGGGAGCTCGTCTGGCCAAGGAGAAAGGAATACAGGGAGAAGTCCTGACGATGCCGGTCGACAGTTTTCCACAATCAGTAAGCCCTTATGGTCTATTCGGGATGGCCGGCAATGCCGCGGAATGGGTACAGGATTGGTACGATCCGAATTATTATAAAACTGCCCCGCTGACAGATCCCACGGGTCCGATTCGAGGCGCGATCAAAGCCATGCGTGGCGGGTCATGGCTCAAACCGGCTGCAAGCCTCCGCACGAGTGATCGCGACTGGGGCACGATGGACAGCCGTCCCAGTGGCACCGGCTTTCGTTGCGCAAAAGACGCCTATTAACCAGTGGCGGCAAAGATGCTCTCACCACGCCGACTCATACCTACGCGTAACGGACCCGCGCTTCGGTGAAATCAGGGCCCTTGCGGCCCTTTGAAAAGAACCTCCACCTGTTCAACCCTCACCACAGGCATGATCAGGCCGACCCCTTCCTCGTCGTGTGAGAAGTCGTAGATGATCGACTCGAAAGGAATCAGCACACCAACCATCACGACGGACACCGGCACTTTTTCATGTTTGGCGAGGCTCCGGCTGATCCGACCGGCGAGTTTCTTGTTCGGCCTCACGCGCAGATTGCTTGGGAACTCCTCAGGCTTGAATCGGACCATGCCCCAACGTGTTGAATTGAACTCCGGCCCGACCGCCACCGCATAGCTCTTGGTTTCGGGATCGAATTGCGATAACTCTCCGGGCCAGACGAATGCCACATGCCAGTTCAAAACAGGATTTCCCTCGCGCGCCGCATCCCGCTCACGGTTCAGGTTAAACAGCCGCTCATCATGTCCTGGATCATGGTGACCATGGCCGTAGACCGTGGCCCAATCAGGAGGCGCTCCTTCCAGCCCCGCAAGAAACGCTTCGATGACGCTCCGCTCGATCAGGACATGCGTGCCAGAGGGAAGAATCGAGGCAAGCTCGGCCGGAAGAACCGTTCTCAGTGGGCGAAATCCGATTCCATCTTCCGCCTGTATGGCGGTCGGCAAAATGAGCAGACCGGACAGACAGAACAACGACAGGAAGTGCATGACACGCCTAGTCGACCGGTGCACCAGCGACGGCTCGGTCGTACGCAGCCGTCAGAGACTCCACGCTAGGGTGATTGTCGGCAAGGACGCCGACATCGATGAGGACTGCGAGCCGAGGGGCAGGGTTGAGTCGGCGCAGATGGGATTGAGTCAGGCCATCCGTGGCCAAGGCTTTCTCGTAGGTTCCCAGCCAAGACTCCGTCACGGCGCGCAGGCCCGCATCCGTCGGTTTCATGCGGCCCAATCGCACTTGCTGCAGCAGCTTGATCAACGGATCGGATTGCGAGATTGCCGAGATCGCGCGTTGCACCGCCTGATCATCCGGGGTGCCCATAGTCTATTCAGTTCATCGAGCAGGCGCCGGGACCGCGGGGATCGCCGCAACTGCCGCACGCGCCGGGACCGGCTGAGGACGCCCAGCCGGTCGTAGCCCCGACTCCAAAGGCGGAGAACTGTTTGTCAAGCTTGGTCGTCTTGCACTGGGGACAAGCCGCCTCCGCCGATCCTTGGATCAGCAGCTCAAAACGGTGATTGCATTCGCGACACACATATTCGAAGATAGGCATGGGTGACGACTCCTTCGGTTACTGAAAGCAGTATAAAGTCTCGCCGACTGAATCGCAACGAGAGGGATCTCATGTACCAGGAAGAAAAGACATTTATCATTCGCTTCACGCTGGAAGCTTCGTTTCCAGACGACTACACCGGAGACGAAGATGAACGCAATTGGCTGCACCAGTGGGAAGCCCGTATCAAACCGCAACTACTCAAATCCATCTTTGAGTCGCTCCGCAGACATGAGGGTTGGGCGTCGCACATCCGCAACCGAGGTGTCGCGCCGGCCGACGAAATCGAAATCGTCGTGGCGAAGGATTTCTCACGACCTCTTCCCTTCTCGCTGAAATGATGAGCCCTTCGGACGAAGACCTCGGTCTGTATGTTCATGTCCCATTTTGTCGCCGCCGTTGCCACTTTTGCGCCTTCTATCTCGAAATTGTGCAGCCCGATCGGATGGCGCTGTTTCACTCAGCCCTCATCCAAGAAATTTCACTCTATCGTCGGCAACAGTCCCTGGATGGCCGCGTCCTGCAGAGCATCTATTTCGGCGGAGGGACGCCCACGTCTCTCCCCGCCGATCAGCTGGCCTCGCTTCTGACGCTGATTCGAGCCGCCTGGCCGACCGATGTCACGGCGGAGGTCACAGTAGAGGCACACCCCTCTTCCGTCACCATAAGAGACCTCACGGTTTTGACCGATGCCGGATTCAATCGGATCAGCTTTGGGGCAGAATCCATGGCGGACAAGGATTTCGCCTCCATTGGTCGTTTCGGACAAGTGCAGCATACGGCGGCCGCGGTTCAGGCTGCGCGACGTGCCGGGTTCAGAAATATCAACCTCGATCTGATGTATGGGCTGCCGGGCCAATCGTTGCCGGATTGGATACGCACCTTGGAATCGCTCACGCAGCTGGCACCATCACATATCTCCTGTTACGCCTTGACCATTGAGGAGGGTACCAGGCTCGCTCAGGACATCACTCGGAATCTTGTCCTACCACCCGACGAAATGCTTCAGATCGACATGGAATCCGCGGCCGAGCGTTTCCTTGCCGACGCGGGATTTTCCCGCTACGAAATTTCCAACTATGCCAAACCCGACTATGCCTGTCGCCATAATCTCCTCTACTGGACCGGTGGCGAGTACCTTGGACTGGGCCCCAGCGCGCAGTCGTATCTCCATGGCATCCGGTTTGGAAATATTGCGGATCTTGACGCCTATGCTGCATGCTTGAACGACAACTGTCTGCCGACGACGGACCCCACAATCCTCTCGGCATCCGAGCGCCAGCGAGATGCCCTGGTGTTCGGCTTGCGTCTTCTTCGTGGCGTCCCCCGAAAAACCATCACGGCCTCAGAACGAGATCGTCAGATCGACGAACTTGTCGCGAAAGGCCTGCTCCACGCCGATCACGATCGGGTACGACTGACGTCATTGGGTCGGCGCTACGCCGATACAGTGGCAGAGCAGCTGTTCTGAACGGGCCACGAGAACCAGCACATCGCATATACAGCACGGCGGTAGAACTCATCCTGTTTCCAGCCGTCACCCGGTTTTCGCCGATTGACAAGACGGTCACGATTGGAGAAGACTACAGCAATTCCGGGGAGGAGTCTCATGCCGGTCAACATGGATCCGTCAAAGAAACGACGCCGTCCCCAGCCGACCACCGAATCGGTCGCTGAGGACAGGCGGGCGGGCGACACCTCGTCATCGCCGCGCCGCGCCTTCGGGGAAGAAACGGAAGTGGATCGTGAAAGGGATTTGGCTGATGCCGAGTTACAAAACTTGTGGGATGCGACCGAAGTGATCGATATGGATAAGGTTTAAGCCCCAGCGTGACATCCAGGGACTCAGAGTTGAACTGTTTTCGCCAAGCCTGCTAGAAGCCCCGCTCAATGCCGACACCTTCCACGCCACAGACAATTCCGGAAATCACGGAGGATGTGCAAATCGGTTCGGGAGCCGGATTTGAGTCTCGTGTCGTCGTCTACAACTGCGACTGTCACACCTATCAACAAGTGATCGAGCTATTTTGCCGGTTTATTCCCGCGATGACCTCGGCCAAGGCATTTGAGTTGGCCTATCGGATCGATCATGAGGGGGAAGCCATCGTCTTCTCCGGATCGACGGAACAGGCGGATGATATTGCAGCAAAACTTGCAGGAGGTGGGCTCAGAGTGGCCGTCCAGTAATCCGATCTTTTCTTACTTACGCTTCGCGGTACTCTTGGCCGACTTTTTCGCTGCGCTCATCGGCTCCTTGTTGGCAGCGACCTTAGAAGCCTTGCCCGATTTCTTCGCTGCCTTTGAAGCGCTCGATTTTTGGCTTTTCTCTGCAGCCCTTGACTTGCTGCTCTGTGAATGCTTCACGGGAGCCATATAGGTGGAAGTACGGTTGACCTTGGCCAATTGGTCTCCGTTGAGCACGCGTACTTGGTAGAGCTCGAACAGTTTACTGATGGCTTTCGTGTCGCCTCGTCTCGCCGCACTCAAGAGTTTGCGGCGTTGATTCATCTCTTCTTCTTCGGTATGCGAAGCAGCTCGTCGTTCCATGCCCATCCTTCCTCAACACAGGCTGACCGGCTGATCAGGGATACTGCGGTCCAACACCCACCCCAGCCTAAAAAATTGTCGAAGTATATCAGAATTATGATGATTTTTGGAATATCGAATATTGCGCCACCAAGTGATGAATCATGAGGCCCTCGCAAACAGGAAGCCGTCGGCCAAGGGGATTTCACTCTTGAGTGCCATCGCAGGCAACGGTATAAGTATGTGACGTCGATATTTCCTTAACGAGGAGAACCATCATGGAACATCAACCAGAACCAGCAACCGTCGCTGACGATCCCCAAGCTCGTGATCTACTGCGCCGGGCATTTGAGGCTACCGCTCGGTGGCAAAAAGATTTCAAGGGGTTTACGGCCGACCTCACCGTGAACGTGAACGGGAAAGAAACCAGCGGTCCCGTCATCGTCAAGAGCCCCCGCGAAGTATCCGTTCAGCTAGGCGACGGCGAGACCCAAAAATGGGCGCAAGAACAACTGGGCATGATCGCGGTCCATCGAGGCCCGCGGAGCTTCGAGGAGTCTGACGGGAAGTATTCGCTCACGATGGAGGAAGACGGTCACCCTTTCGGCACCAAACTGATTATCCACGGTAGCAATTCCTTTTACCGCATCAAGGACAATCGCATCACTCAGATCAACCGCAAGATGGCCCATCCCGGCATGAACCCGTTCGCCTTTACGATCAACGTCGAGGAAAGCGCGATCACACAGGACCAGAAGAATCTCACGACCAAGTACACGGTTTATTACTATTCGCCGACCGATAGCAAACTGACCAACGTGGAAAGCTTCACCGACACCCATGTCCGCGTCGGCTCGTCGGATCTTCCCGCGACCAGGCGGATTATTACCTATGAAGATGGCCAGGTCGTCGTGAAGCACCTGACCTTCAAGAACCATAAGTTGCTCTAGCAATGGATTTGCGCAAAGACTTCCCCCGCAGCATGCGCTTCAAGCTGGCCGGCTATGCCCATCTCGCCCGCATGATCGACAAATGCCGGGCTGTGCTCGCAGGCACTGAGGGCGAGTATATCTATCCCTGTCCGATGGACGAACGGCTACTGGAGTATGCGGGAATCACCAGCAACCAATTTACTGCCGCCGTCAAGGCCAACCCTACCGACGAAGGCGTTGTGGCATGGTTTGAACAGCAGGCAACAGCACACGAGCAGGGTGAGCTGGAAGAGTGGAATCAAAAGCTGTTGGCACGCGGACCGAGTTCTCCTGAAAGCGCGGCCCGATTCAAACAATACCTGGACGCCATTGATCCATCACGCACCGATATTACAGCTTGGTCGGATTTACAAGACTTGGAAGAAAAGCGGGTCGTTCCAAGACGAGAGCCAGCGCATCGATGTCAGTAGGTGAGCGCCACGTATTTGCCGAGGTACGTCGGCTGCACCGCCTGCGCCACCATGAAGTGCGCCACATCAGAACGGGAAATAGCCCCCACCCGCATGCCTTCCACAAGACCGTCCAGCACGCGATAGCGGCCCGTCATCGTGCCGTTGGTTAAGCGCCCTGGGCGCACGATCTCCCAGCGGGGATACGCCCCGGCAATAATGCGCTCCTGCTCGCTCTTGTCGACATAGACTTTCTTGAGGAGCAGCGTGAAGAGGAGCTTTATGGGAAGAGAGTTGTAGTTCCAGCTCTCACCTGCCCCGAAACCGGTCAACACGAGGAGTGTTGGGGAGGAACCGATTTCTTGTAGTACGCGGTGGTGGCCAGTGGACTTTTGACACCGAGCGTCACCAGGATCGCATCAGCCCCCTCCACTGTAGCCCGTACATCGTTCGGGTTTGTCGCGCTACCCTGCACCCTTCTCAGCTTGGCGTGATCTGGGAGCGGAACGATCCGGCGCGACAATGTTGTAACCTCATGCCCTTGCTGCAATGCGAGTCGCGTGACCTCAAGCCCGATACCGGCCGATGCTCCGATAATGGCGATTTTCATGTTCCCTGTGTTTGATGTCAGAGCCTAACAATGCTTCTCTGAACCAACCTGAGTTGCAAATCTTGGACTTGATTTATATTCTCAACCTGTTTATAGGCTCCGTCAAGCGTCAGTGAGGCCCTGCTCCTCAGTTGTTGTGGATCATGACGGTGGGCTAAAGACCTCTCGCCAGAGAGCGGCAAGGTCGTGGAGCGCTTTGCTTCCATCGCCGACGTAGACAGAGCCGTGCATGGTGGCCAGTCGCTTCGGCTGCAGCGCCGCCAGGCGGTACAATGTCGCATCCGTCAACGAACAATAGGGCACATAGTTCGCTAACGGGCCTTGCTGATAGCCCACCAGCGTCTTCCGACAGCGCTCAATGACGTCCGATTCCGTCATCGGCTCAACGTCCCCGTCCTGATGAAAGAGATCCGAACACAAGAGCGTCCGTTCTGTCTCCTCAAACAGCAACCCTGCTTCCCAGCAATGGGGGACATGGGGCGTTGAAAGAAAGCGGAAGCGGTATCGTCCCGTTTCTAACACCTCACCGTCGGCCATCCCCTTGGCTGGGCGAAGCGCCAGGCAATCATCGACACTCACCATCTTGCCCACCAGACTGCACACCACTTCCGACTGCGGAGCCAGCTGCTGCCACTCCGGCACGGTTGCGCATTCGTCGGACTCAAAATGGCTGAACCCGATCCGGTGCAAGGTCTGCGGATCGATGAGCGATGCCACAGCGGCTTTGACCTCGGGAAACAGCGCGCGCGGGCCGGTATGAAAGAGCAGCGGCTGATCGTCGCGCAGCAAGAACTGACTGAACTGTATATTGAACGGCTCAACGAAGGTCGTGATACGGAACAGGTCAGGAGCGATCTCGGTAATCTTCGCCATAGCACCCCCTCAAGAACCGCCAGACCGATGTGCAAGACCGGAAAAGAAGGTCGGAACACCGAAAGAATGGCGATAGGCTACTGACTCACTGAGATCCTGCGAAGGAACGATCCTGAAACACCACGTGAGATGGGTACTCAACTAAGAACACACTCAAACAAAGACTCCCGGCCCTTTTATTTCTCCCCCGCCAACAACAGTACACCCGGAATTATAAACGTCAGTCTCGACGAAAAAACCTCTTTGGTGATCTCAATCACAAACAAGGAAATTATTCCTGCCAACACTACAATGAATAGGCCCCCGATCACGGAACTTCCAAGCGTGAAAACACCGCGGAGTATCTCCATCGGATCACCATCGCATAATGTACGCCTAGATCATCTCGCGATTTCAGTCGGACGATATTCGTCATTTTCCATGTCCTGCTCGCGCAATTAACTCTTTCAGTCCGTTCAAATCCAACCACCCTGGCACCAGTTCGTTGCCCACAATGAAGCCGGGTGTCCCTGAGAGGCCGAGTTCGTGGGCGAGGGCTCGATTTTTCTGGATGACGGTCTGCCACTTGGGGTTGGCCATGTCCGCCTCCAGGCGTTTCGCGTCGAGGCCCACGTTCACAGCGATCTTCAAAATGGCTTCCTTGGTCATATCTGCGTGGGAGGCGAGCAGCGCCTCGTGGAAGGCTTGGTGTTTGCCTTGCGCCTGAGACGCGAGCGCGGCCTTGGCCGCCAGCTCCGACGGTTCGCCCAGGATGGGAAAGTCCTTGTAGACGACGCGCACCCGTGAATCGACCTTCTGGAGCTCCGTGACGGCCGAAGCCGCCTTCTTACAGAACCCGCAGCGGTAGTCATAGAACTCCACCAGGGTGATCTCGCCTTTTGGATTACCGCTGACCGGTGACGCCGGATCGTGCAGCAGTTCCTGCTGCTTCGTCGCGAGAGCGACTTTTTGACGCTCCTTCTGTTCTGCTTCGCGTTTGGCGTCCATCGCCTGCAGCGATTGAACGATCACTTCCGGGTGCGTGCGAATGTATCGCTCGATCGCGGCATCGGTGAGGTCTTGAGGGGGGACTGCTACACTCTTGGTTTCCTTGCCTGTATTTGAGCAACCAGGCGCGAGTATGACAAGAGCGGCAAGGACACACAGGGAATATGGGAAACACTTCCAGACATAGATACCGTTCATCGATGAGTCTCCTATGGCTCAAGAGGATGCTGGAAAAGCTCACGGTCTCACCCGCCCAACCCCAGCGCGCCAAGACGCGCCTTTCACCGGGCAAAGCCGCAACGAGCGAAAGGCCGAGGAGGTACATACCAAGCTTCGCTTGAACCGCTCGCTTCGCTCACCTGCGAGCGGATAGGTCTCTTACCTTCGCCTTCAGTACCTTGAGGCCTTGAGCGATGCGAGAACGCCGCTGGAGGGATTTTGCAGCATCCTCATCGATAGCCCTCCCCGCTCGTGCCGCCGCCAAAGCCACCCCAGTTTCCGCCGAAGCCCCCTTGGCCGGTTCCCCAGTATTCACCTTTCTGAATGCGTCGATAGGGATGTCGCAGATCAGGACGACTGATCCACCAAAAAAACAACACCACGGCGATCGTGGTGCCAAGCGTAATCCAAATTCCGAGTCCCTTGATCCGAGTCCGTGGGGGGGTATCGAGCCTCACCTCTTGCGCCGGTGTCGCTAATGCAACCGCCGTTCGGTACAGCCCTTCCCCGAAATGCCCTCGTTCGATCGCAGGCTGAAGATAGGCGCGACTGACCTCGCTCCTGACAGCCGGTGTGATGACCGGAAACATTTTGCGCCCTAAGGCCATCGCCGCCTGCCGCTCCTGCACGGCTACTAAAACCATCAGCCCATGTTCCTGCTGCGTCGAACCGATTTGCCATTTCTCATACAGCGCATCAGCATAGTGCTTGGCCGACGGATACGGTTTGATGCTAGGCACTGTGACGATCACCATCTCCACGCCGCTTTTCTTCTCAAGGTCGATGCAAACGGAACGGATGCGGTCCTTCCATTCCCGCTCTACCACTTGGGCATGATCGCTGACATATCCGATGGGGCTGGGAAGAGGCACGCGTTCTTTGGGTCGTTCATACAATGAGGCCTGAGCGGCATCCACCCACAGCACGAGAATCAGGCCCAACAACGTCACACCGATTCTTCGTCTCTCCGGACGAGGTGTCATCGCCTGAGCCGCTCTTCGGCAGTGGTAACGAGCTTCGTCAGGCTTTCGAGATATCGGTCCATGAGCCTTGGGATCTCTTTCTGACCAGGAGAAATGTGCCCACGCTTGAGCAAGAGCGCATCGCGAAGCCCAGCTAGGTCGATTTCCAGATGAGATTCGAGATCGTTCAGGAGCGCCTCCCCCTGCGCAAGCACCGGTCGAGACAGCAGCCGCTGCAGACCTCGAAGCGGCGGTAAGAGCGCGGTGATGGAGAGCGACAAGAGGATGGTAATGGCCTCTTCGGTGCTTCGTCCTTCTACGAGGCGCTGACGGAGGCGGAGCAGATTGCCTCGTAACGCCTGGAGAACTTCTGCGACCAAGTAACGGGCATCGATCTTGAGGCCGACGAAGGGATCTTGCCCCCACAGCAGTCGATGGCATTCGAGAATGTCTTGGTATTCCAAGGGAAAGGCATATGAGGCAGATTGCAGATCAGCCCTTGTGAGGAACAAGGGAACCACCACGTGCTCCTTGCTCCAACGCTTGTGAATCCCATCATACTTCTTCAAGACCGCAAGATCGTAGGACGACATCACCAAGAGCACGTTGAGATTGGAGCGGCCCGGCAAAAACTCTCCTCGCACCGCGCTGCCGTACAATAGAATTCCTTCCAGTTCGTCTCCATAGGCTCTTACCGTATCCTTCACGTATGACTTTAAGAGTTTTTGCGTCTCCTCTGGCAAGCCATCGATCGTCCAGTCAACCGACTGCATGGGGTTACTGCATGCCTCTCGCGGCCATATCGCGTGCTGCAGGATCGGGCAACAATCCCGCCGCCATCAGGCGATCCATCATGCCGAATGGAGGCTCCTTACGGAGTCCGGCTGTCGTAGACAAGACGCGATACCGGAGTCGTGCGTTGCGGTCCAATGTACTGAAGACACGGTCCCGAAGAAAGGCGATGATCGGATTCGCCGTGTTCCAAAAGAGTACCTGTTCATCGGCCAACTTTTGCAACATCGTGACCTGAGGCCGGCGTGAATCTTCGTAGCGCTTGAGCGTGGCAGCAGAGCAATCATTCGTTGCGAGACATTCAGGTAATAGGTCGGCCAGCGTCATTGCATCCACCATCGCCTGCATGCGGCCCTGCGACGCGTGAGGATTCATCGCATGCGCAGCATCTCCAATCAGCACCGCCCCGTCGGCCACCCACGTCGGGGTGCGGACACGCCCGGTCGGCATGAAGGCGGTTTGCTTCCAGTCGGTTAGCGTACGGAAGATGGCCTCGCTGGACGGATCGATCGTGATCCAAGCTTCCTGCAGGGAGGCAAGACCTCGCTCTTTCACTCGGTCATAGGAACCGGCTTCAATCATGTAGAACGCATAGACTTTGTTTCCGGCGGCAGGAAACATCCCAAGGATCGTTCGCTTCCCAACAAAATACTTCGCTTCAGTCGTGGGAATGGCTGCATCCAATAGCGCGATTAAATACCCCTGTGGGTAGAGATGAAGATCGGCTGAGATCTGCAAGGCCTCTCGAACTTTTGAGAAGGCTCCATCGGCCCCAACGACCGCTTTCGCCTTCACGGTCACGTGGTCTTCTCCTTGCTTGGCAGTCAGCCCAACGACTCGCCCATTCTCTCGAAGCAGACCTGTGAACGCCGATCGATACCGCAATGAGACAGAGGGTTCGCGCTCCATCGCGCTCAGAATGGCATGGTGCGCCACATTCGGCAGCGTCACGACCGCTTGATTGTACGGTGGAGGCAGTTCGCTATAGTCCACCGTGCACAGTCTCTCACCGCCGACACGGCAAAAATGAAACTTGTGTACCGTCCTTGTAGACTCCACCGGCAACCGATTCAGGAGCCCCAGACGATCAAGTACTTGTTGTCCGTTCGGCTGCAGGATCTCTCCGCGTAATCCCTGCGGTGGTCCTGGCGCCTGCTCAAAGACGATGGTTTTGATCCCCTTCTGGGCCAGAGCAAGGGCCAGTACGGCCCCTCCTCCACCAGCTCCGACTACGGCAATGTCGGTTTCTTCGACCATTGTTCCTCAGCGTTTCTCGACCATGGAAATGTGTTACAACCTTACCCTCAACATTCCTCCTATTTCCACTCCTGGAATCGCTCTTGATCTTTCCAGAGCGAAAGAAACTTTTCACGCGCTTTGACGGCAATTACATGGTCCTTGATGATATCCAGCCGCTCATCATTGTAGCGGTTTCCACTGGTTGTCTGATTCATGGACCCATTGGTATTGATCTCGTCGTCGATCACCGCCTGTTTCAAATGCATGAGACCATCGTGCCGATTGATCTTGATCGGAATCCCGGCTTCGCGCAAGGTTGAGAGGGCCGTCTGTTGCTTCACGTCCTCAAGTCGCTCGCGATCCGT
>JARFPM010000115.1 GCA_030444405.1 Nitrospira sp. | reverse complement strand
CGATCTCACTTCCGAAGGGCGGCGGGGCCATTCGCGGCATGGGCGAGAAGTTCGCCGCGAATCCGGTCACCGGCACCGGTTCCATGTCAGTTCCGATTGCGACAAGCCCTGGCCGCTCAGGCTTCGGCCCACAACTTTCCCTTTCCTACGATTCCGGCGCCGGCAACGGGCCGTTCGGATTTGGCTGGAATCTTTCGCTGCCATTGATCACCCGCAAGCCCGCCAAGAACCTCCCGCAGTACCGAGACGCGGATAAGTCGGACGTCTTCATCCTCTCCGGAGCAGAAGATCTGGTGCCTGTCCTCGTCCAGAATGCAAAAGGTATTTAGCAGGCTGCGGAAAAACGTTTTTGAGGTCTCTTCTGGAGCGCCGACTTCGGTGTCTGGAGTGATCTCTGACTTGCCAGAAAACTGCATTTGGTTCGACCAGGACAAGCGATCGGCTCACGCTGAGGCATTTCATCTATACAGAAGACGATCATGCTTTCTACGGGTTTCACCCAATGAACGAGCGAGTTTTTCCGCAACCTGCTAGTGCTAGCAAGAACAATTTAGCTGACGCCAAATATCGGCGCGACTGAATTAGCAGCCTTGAGCGACGTTGCACTAGACCGCATCAGCTTCATGAGACAACTAACAAGCCAGGAGTGAAAAACCATGAAAGGGAAACAACTAAGTCATCTGTGCAAGGAAGCGTCCGAAAAGAATCTGCCATTCCTCGTTCGGCGCGGTGAGGTTATTCAGCTTAAGTGGGTCGAACCGCCGCGCCCGCAGGCGAGTTTCGGCTTGATTAACGATTGGGTGGCGGTGGGTAACAATGTTCGGGGCACATTCGCCAAACTCATCATACCTTTCCGACCCGAGCAACTCGGTTGGGTAAGGCGAGAAACTTTAAGGCTGTTCCGTTTCGATACCAAGAAAAACTCCTTCGAGAAGCTTAATGGTCTTCTGCCCCACCCTAAACATGCTGTGATATATGCCACGATAGAACAGCCCGGTATCTATGGGTTGATTGGGCTGCACACGCATCCCCTCGTTCAAGAGACTATTCGCTTGTTGTGTGAAATGAAACCGGTTGTTTTGGCGTTGCCGAGGCACGCGCAACACGCAGTTCGCGACAGGGTTTGCGAGCCGTCATCTCCTGCTCCGCAGACACATGGTTCCTGTCCCCGCGGTGACACCCTGGTTGATCACGGACCTACATGGAAAAACTTTTCGGTCGGACGGCTCCGGCCCCGAAGTAACGATCAATTTTGATTTAGGATCTCCGAAGCCTGTACCCATGACGCTGAATGTTCCCAGGACAACTTCAAACGGTTTGCAACTGACAGACTTCTATGACATCAGAATCGATGTGAATACGGACGATGTTCCCTCGGGTGCATTGCCTTCTGGAAGGAGAAGTATTTTTGGGTCGGATTTGATGGATATTGTGCAAAAGGTGCGCAATGAGGTTATCGAGATTTTCCCGACCGGCGATCAGGCAATCGATACATGACAAGGAGGTAGCTCCGTTGATCGATTGATGCCCTAGTGGACTGTAACGATTAGATCAACAGTGTCATCGTACTCATATAAAGCCTGAAGATATCGGGGGAATGTCAAACCATAGAGCGGCGTCACAACGATAAATTACTCCCGAATTAACTGTTACAGTCCACTAGCTGGAGTTCGTATAGAGATCAGAGAAGAATTTCTCAATGGCCAGCTCATTTTTTTGACGGATGCGGGTTTCCCTTTCAACCGTCGGCCTTCGCGGTGGGTAATCTCGTTCTGCAAAACGCGGTGATGCAAGGGGAATCTCTGGGGTCTGGTCTTGTTCTGTGCATCACGCAACATTCGAACCCAGTTGGCTGAAAACATCGGGCGTGAGCTCTCACCAGACTCCTGAAGGCAGGTAATTAGGGCTGTGAGAAAGTCTTCCCTATGCTGCCACATATGGATCGACTTTGATTTTCCCCGCGCGCTTCCGCATCTCCGTTGCGTCATGCCAGGCCTGCAACTTGAGCAGCATATCCATGTTGAGGCGAAAGGCTTTCTCCATGCGCAACGCCATTTCCGGCGTCAGCGAAGATTTTTCATTCAGCAGGTCGGAGAGTGTGGCGCGCCGCACGCCCAGAATTTCGGCGGCTTTGCTCACACTCAATCCCAGCTCGTCCAGAATTTCAGTCCGGATGAAGGCTCCAGGATGGGAGGGCTTCATGCCGAGTTTGATTCCTTGTTGTGTCATTAGTGATAGTCCTCCAAATCTAAGACGTCCACATAGCCGTCTTCTTCCTCAAAGGTGATCCGCCAGTTCCCCGATGTGGAAATGCTCCATATCCCTTTGCGATCTCCCGAGAGCCGATGCACTCGCCAGCCCGGAGGGGCGGAGGCCCGAAGCATCTTCATATCTTCAGCGAGGACCAAGACCGTCAGAATGTTACGAACTCGGTTCACCAGATCGGGCCGCAGTCCCCTGGTCTGATTGTCTTCAATGAGTCGTTTCAGACCACGGTGGCGCACTGATCGAATAATCATCTTTCGATTAAAGTACGGTATGACCGTACGAATTGCAAGTACTTATTCTTCATATCTCACGAACCAACAGGTCTGACTTTGCTATCTCGACTTTCTTGAGGCGAGGTGCTGAAGGCGGACATGACTCTGGATGATTCGTTTCTGATCTGCCTCACGGCCGCTCTCTTGGCACTCATCGGTGGGCATATGGGGTCGGTTTACACACGTGCAACGTACTGTGGGGTCATGGGTAGCAAGTGGCTGGTCGATCCACTCTGTGCCTTCCTGCGATAGCAGGGATCGGATCGGCAAGGATTCCTTTCGTGGGAATCAAGGAGGCGATACTACTCTGGATAAGTAGTCTCCCCTTGGACCGTAGAAGACGTCATGCGAGCCAGTCTTCCAAGGAAAGGTCGGAGATGTACTGGAAATGAGGGGTATTGTGAGTCACCAGTGTGGTACTGTGGCGCTTTGCAATGGCGGCGATCAAGGCGCCTTTTGCTCCTGTCGGCCTGCCTATACGGAGCAATTCCGAACAGAGAGTCCCGTAGATTCTCGCCGCTTCTGTGTCAAACGGAATAACGTCGATACCAGCCACGAATTCGGCCAGCACTTCCAGATTGTGCGCGACACGTTGAGAGCGAAATGCACCACAGTAGAGTTCTCCTAGCACAACTGTGCTGATGGCCAAGTCGTTGACGTGGGCTCGTATCCGTTCTTGAACGGTCACGACGCCTTTCAAGGCCGCCACACACACGTTGGTATCAAGATGGTAGATCACGGGTCAGGCGGGTAAGATGCGTGTGTCGTGTCGATCGCGATCGATCTGATCGAAGGCTTGATCCAATTGTGGATCATCGCGCCAACCACCGAAGGCGTGCTCCAAATGGGTTAGCCGATCGACACGGATCTGGATCTCGATCTCCGTCCCATCTGGAAGAAGCACTGGTTCTTCAAGTTCGATCGTGGTGCCGTGAATGTTTCATTTTACGGTCTTTGTCATACGCCAACCTTGGTTCGAACAGCATACTGTATTTATCAGGACTTGGCAAAGAAGAATAAGGTACGACGTCGCAACTTGTTCTATGCATCGCCAAACTGTGAGCCTCAGGGGACGATACACGCAATGCTATGTGGGTAGGGGACAGAAAAGGAAGCTTGGATGTGACCGTTTGTTCTTACAGCAAGTCGTTGAATTGCTGGACAGACAGTCGAGTATGTTTCAGTATGTGGGAAGGCGTGGACCGTTTGAGAGGCCGATGCGCGGGAACAGTGACCTTTAGCACTTCCATGCGGCGATGTTTTTGAAGCCGGATATGGCTGCCTTTTTGTCGGACAACAACCCAGCTATCTCGCTGTAACGCACGAATCACCTCCGTGTAGGAGAGGTTGGGAACTTTGGTCATACAGCAAGTTCGATCTGTTCCGCATCAGGATTCAGTGCCAGGTCGTCTTCGACGGGTTCCAGATATAACTCGATGGCTTCGCGAATATTCTTCAAGGCTTCTTCTTTGCTCTCCCCTTCACTCATACACCCTGGAAGGGTCGGGGTAAATACCGTGAATCCACCGTCCTCGCTCGGTTCCAATACAATCCTGAGCTTCACACGCACCTCATCATTCGAAGGTTTCCAGAAATGTATCAAACGGTTTGGTTCAAGGAATCATGTGGAACAGCGATTACGGTCAACCCTTGATAGGTTTACTACACTTGAGACCTGGATATCTTGCTGAAAAACACACGGTCAACCAGTGGGGTCACCTTGCCCCTGCTGGTTGTGACCAGAGGCCACTTAGTGGCCGACAGGGGCGGTCTTATACAGAAGCAGATAATCCATCTATGGGGTTAGGAGCGCCGGAGGGTCAATGCGTTTTTTGTTGAGGATGCTTGCGATCGTTTTGGGGGCCCAATGGTTTTTCTTGCTCAGCTGTACGACCGGTGCGGTCGTGGGCACCCAGATTGTCGCCAAGCTCGACGAGCGGGATGTGGAACAAGGTGATACCGTTCACTCCCTGTTCAAGATTGCGGCGGAGCCGGGAGAGGATGGCAAATCCTTCCGCGTACTGCGAATGGATCAGGTCCAGTCTTCTCTGGCGGAGGGTGAAAAGGCTTCCACGGAGGCGCCGCTGAGGTTCCGGATGTCTAGTCCGGCCGGCGCGATCGATTTCGCGCGCTCGACGTTCACGTACAGGGTGCTGGAAGATTCCGGCCAAGCCCAGCTTATTGAATTAGTCGAGAGGTACAAAGATGGCGACAATACGATATGGAGCCGCTATCGAGCCACAAACACCATGGTGATGCCCGTGTCCTCACGCATGTTCTACTTCGGCTACATGTTCACTGCCCTTCCGTACGCGGTTGGCATGGCCTTGCTGCTGTACGGAACGGGACGCACCCTTCAGCGCATGTCAGCCGCCTCCGAGCGAGTAGCGCCATGAGGGGCAGATCTTGTTCTGTGCATCACCAAATTGTGCGCCTCCGAGGACGATACACGCAGTGATATGTGGGTAGGGGACAGAAAAGGGAGCGTGTAGAAAGAGTTAAGGGGTCGGGTTTCTTTTTAATCTTGGGAAATGAGAACCCCATCATACCCAAGTCATTGATGGGCGGTGCGACGAGCACACGGAGAGGAGAATTCAGGGCAGGCTCTTGAGCGAGTGCATAGGAGATTTGACGGTGGCCAGGGCACACGAGCCCATCCCCTCTCGTTTCAATCACGTTCCTTTAGGGAACGGTGCGGGTCATGGCATCTCGGACATGCGGGCCCTCGTGCAGCTCAATAACTCCCAGATCGCTGAGGAGTGTGACATTCTCACGGACGTTCTTGAAATTCCGTTTGTTCGAATCGTGTGTAAGAGCGTCAAGCGTGGTTCGGTGAGGACGCCTCGCATAGCCTCGACACTGACGAAGGAAACGCCGGTTCGCTTGGAGATGGTCTTCAGCGCTTTTACCGCATGAGGACCCTAAGAAAGGCCGATGGGGTCATAATCCGAACGGACTGGAATCGTTCAAGTCGGAGTCATTCTTTGTGTCCGGTGACCAAATACGCAGTGTGAGATTCTATGACTGTGGCAAGAACCATGAGATCGTCAGGGTCGTGAATGGGAGCCGACAGGGTTGTGGTGCCAGGGACGATAGCGGTGACACTGGCAATGAGCGTTAAGAAGTTGTGGATGTCTTCTTGCGAAAGATGGTAGCGATTGCATATTTTCGGCCGGTGCAGAACTTCTTGGAGCTCAATCAACATAGGCGAACTGGTCACCAGATCGAATTGCCCGTCGCGCCAAGCTCGAAGCAGCTTTGCTGGGGTGCCGCGTGGGGTGATGAATGCGCTGATAAGGATATTGGTGTCGAGGACAGTCCTAGGCACTCGGCCGTCTACGAGTGTGACGGGTTGTTCTGGAGTGCTTCACAGCCTGGGTGGCATCTTGCAAGGCTTGGCGAGCTGGAACTTTCTTGTTCTTGGCCCACACTCGATCAAGAACCTCAAAGAGTTGCTTCCTATTTTCAGTTAAGGCCTGATACCGATCAAAGGGCATGACTGCCGCCACTGGTTGCCCCTGTTCTTCAACGATCACGGTGTCTTTCTTACGACGGACGCGGCCAAGCAGAGCGGGAAACTCATTCTGAACGTCTTTTGCGCTGAGGGTCTTTACCATTGGATTTCCTTGTGTCTTATTACCTTAATGGAATACTCTACACTGGCTGCGGATGAGAGTCCAAGCAAAGTTCGACCGAACGCTCGATTAATTCACATCGGTAGGTGGCCGAACCCGGAATACTCCTTGATGAGATACACAACGGAAGCTGGCACATGTCGGTTCGACGAAACATCACAATGGATAATCACGTCCATGTGAGGCTGAGAAAGCAAGTGCCTCCGAAAAAGCTCAGCGCCTTTATTTCAGGAGCCGTTTGGGCGAAGTTGTACCCGAATGTCAAGTCGCTGGATGCCCCCTACCGGGCTGCGAGCAAGGAGCGGTGGAGGACCAGCTTGGCTGACGATTGGAAATATCTCGACGAGGAAGGATGGATTGTTTGAGGTAGACTGCTAGCAGCCTCTCACAATACTCCTACTCTTTCCCGCACACCGCCTCCCCGAAGCCTTGATTGATCGTTCCCGGTTCAATGGCAACCCAGTGGCCTTCGCTCGTGTGGCCGCTGCCACCGATCACCTCACCTGTTCCCATGTGGTCGTAGAAGCCCGTGGCGGCAAGTGAGCGGACCTGTTTCTCCACACAATCGAACTGCTTGGTGATCTTGGTGGAACAAAATCGGCTAGGGGATCTGTTGCCCTGCATCCACTTC
>JARFPM010000114.1 GCA_030444405.1 Nitrospira sp. | reverse complement strand
GTACGACCTTGATATCAGAGAACAAGTGAAGTGACTCGAGGGCCTTGTAATGCTCAAACACTTCACCCCAGACCCGGCGCACGTCAGCTTCTTTCAATCCGTGGTAATCATACGTCGGGGCATAGAACCGCATGAGTGCATCGAGATCTTCCTTCTGTAGCGCGGCCTCCGCACGCTCGAATGCCGCGATCAGATCTTTCACAACCGGATGGCTCAGCAGGCGCTTTTGGCCGGCGACCTTCTTGCCCTCCACCAACAACGTCGTCTCCGGCAACACTTGCACCTTGGCCGACACCACCCCCACCCCCAACACCGAGCACAAGACCAGGCCAAGACCAATGCGCACATTCAGCTTGCCATATCGCCGCATCGGCACCTCCATCAACGAAGCACATCACCCGCCATGCGATGATGCGAACAATGTTGTTGTCTTTCCCGACTGTTTGAACGACTAGGAGCGAAATGGCTGGACATCACCCGACTTGCGCAGCATCTTGTTTACCTCGTCAAGGTGCAGCTCTTCATCGACGATCATCTCTCGCGCAAATTCTTCCAACAGGACGGATTTTCCTTCGGAGATTTTCAGAAGTTCGTAATAGGCATCGACGGCGGCCTTCTCATGCTCCAAGCTTTCCCGCAGAATATCTCCCACGTCATGCTTCTCGGTTTCCAAGAGCGTCCCAATTTTCAGCGACGGATGGCCACCGAGCAAGGTGACCAATTCCCCTGCTTTATGCGCATGGGCAAGGCTCTCGTCGGCATTACTTTTCAGCCACGACACGATCGGAATGCGGTTATAGCCATAGATCATGAGCGAGTAATGCGTATAGCGTACCACTCCCGCCAATTCATGCTCCATAATCCTGTTGAGAATCTCCACCGCTCGTTGTGTGTCTTGATCGTTCATCTGATGCCTCCAATTACACATGACCGTCTTGCCTGAAGAAGCGAGAATGGCACTGCGCCTCCGAAGTTAACCGCGGCCGGCCTTCCTATCACGACAATTCCCTGTTAGCCACCTGAGGAGAGTAAGTGTACTGCAAAAGCCCCCGGCGTATCCATTGCTCTCCAGTTCTTCCCCATCCACTGCCTCGCTTAAGAACGCCACCATGCAGCTTGGATCCTTTGCTCCCGCTGTGTCTCTCATCACGGTAGGATCATGCCACAACTATCATCAGAAAAGAGGTCTTGAATGATGAATAGCCTGATTGAAGGATCGCTCACGATGGGCGGGTTGTTCACAGCCTTGCTGGTCTCCTACTGGACGATGAAGGCCTTTGAGCCTAAAGAGATCGTTGTCCCAGTAACCGTCGAGCATCCACGCTACAGAAAAACAGCGTAAGCCAGCCCGATCGAGGTCAAGCTGGTGCAAGCCCACACCGCTGGACCTCGGGTGGCCTCGCCGGAACATCGATACCCCTTCCTCTCCTGTGACTCATCGGGAAAGAACCGAGTCAAAAACTTCGCCAGGCACGGAGGACGCTGAAGTCAGGACGGAAACGCTGTCACATGCACGGTTCGTTCGCGCGGGCCGTCCAGTTCGACCAACATCACGGATTGCCAAGTGCCGAGCACCAGCTTGCCGACTGACACCGGAATCGTGAGGGACGGGCCCAGAATCGACGAAGCCATGTGGGACCAGGCATGCGAAGGATCATGGGCGTGCCGAAAGTGAATGCGCGGAATTATCTGCTCCACCACTTGAAGAAGATCTTGCTCCGTCCCCTCCCCGATCTCCCCCGTGGTCAAGGCGGCAGTCGTGTGGGTGATGAAGAGCGAGCAGAGCCCCTCCTGCATCTTCGCTTTTCGGATCACCGCCTCAAGCTGATCCGTCAGATCCACGACCTGTTTGCGAGCGGTGGTAGTGATGCGTAAAACTTCAGCCATGTGCGCCCCGGCTCTCCCTCACGCGGAGACAAAAACGAGCAAGCTCAGACCACTTCTACCTTCATTCAACTGGATAAAAGGCGAGCCGCCCGCGGACAGGCTCCGCAATGTTGCGGCTGCAAGGCCCGACCCCTTATCTTGCCCCGTGGAGTCTCGCTGGGCCCCGAATCACCCCATCACGAGATACGCCATTCCAGCCGCAAGCACCAGAAATCCGATCAGCCAACGGATAAGTCTCTGTTTCGCCGTAGCAAGTACCTGGTCAATCTTTTTCTTAAGGGCGGGCTGGGTCGCGATATAGGTGACCACCTGCTCCTTCGCCTCCTTCAGACCGATATTCCGCTCCTGACGAACAATCTTGATCGCCTCGATGACATTGCCCTGCCTCAATGCCTCAATCGCCGCTTTGGGAAGATCTGAAGAGCGCCGTAGTTTGTTTGACATAGTAGGAAGACGCCCGAGCAGAGGATCTTATATACCGCTTATAGCTGCTGAAGGAGGAAGACGCAACCATGTAATCGATTTCCGGTTCAGATCCTCGCTTTCTCGCCTCCTAATGAAGCCTCAAAGAAGGCAAGACTCGTGCTGCTCGGATAGCCATATTCGTGATTCGTGAGGGCAGTTGTATCTATCACGTAGACAGAGGCATCATGCCCTTCCGGTTCATCAATCGTTATGCCGACTTCCCTTCAAGCCTTCATCGTAATCTTCTTGATCGGCGTCTTGCTACGATTCCGCGCCGTGCTGGTTAAAACTCACGTCGAACGGGTGGCCACGTTCGTGTTTTCCGTCAGTCTTCCGGCAACGATTCTCGTGTCGCTGGATCGAGTCGCCCTTGCACCGACGGCCTGGAAACTCCCGCTCGCCGCTTGTCTCATCACTCTCCCGATGGTCGTCGGCTCCTGGCAGCTTGCCCGTCTGCTGCACCTTCCACGTGAGACGCAAGGTGGGTTTGTACTGGCCACTGGTTCGATCAATTCCGTGTTCTTTGCTTTTCCCGTGATCCTCGCCACGTTCGGCGACGAAGGCCTGACTCAAGCCGTGTTATTCGACCTCGGTCAAACCACGCTGACCCTTACGGTCCTGTACGGCCTCGCGGTCTGGTACGGTGCAAACTCTGCCACACCAAGGTCGGCCGCAATCCGTTTTTTTGCTTCTCCCCCCTTATGGGCACTGATCTGCATCCTCACCGTGAAATTATCGGGACATCATCTGCCTCCCTGGCTGCTTGAGATACTCGGACCTCTTCACCTCACCACCACCCCACTCGCTAGTCTGGTGCTCGGTCTGTCGATCAGTTTCTCCGCGGTACGCCGGACCGCGCGGTTGGGTGCACTGGGTGTCGCGGTACGAATGGGTGGCGGGTTGTTGCTCGGATGGTTAGCCGTGGTGCTGCTGGATTTGACGGGAGTGGAACGAGCGGTCGTGATCCTGGTAGCTGCCATGCCGTCGGCGGTCAGTTCCGTGATCTTCGCTGCCGAAACGCGTCTCGATGAAGAACTGGTCGCTTCGATCGTGGCCCTGTCCATCTGCCTCGGCGTGGTGATGCTCCCCTGGCTGCCCGCACTAGCCGCCATGCTGCTGGGGTGATGACCTTCGGTCAGAGACAAGACCTGTCTTGGGAAGGTGGGTGGCAAGTGACTGTGAGGCTTCGTGCGAACGTCTCGCCTTAATAGAGAGGGAAATGTGAGCTAACTATGCTCGGCGGTGGGTCAGACGTAAGGGACCTGACTTTTCCTAGTTCGACGATCCTGGTGAAACACCATTTTTTGGAGGAAACGTCTCCGACATGTCACCAGCGCGTCTCGACAGGACCGATGCCCCGCTCCATCGGAGGACGTCATTGATCTGATCATTCATGATCGGCTTGAGGGCTCCACCCACAAAACCTGGTTCGGCATCGAGGGAAAATGGAATAAAGAGCAGAAAGAGTTGATTGGACTTGAAATAGTACCGAATGTCCAGCACGGAATCAGCGGCGTTATAAGCAAGGTTCGCGTGTGATGCACTGTACCCAAGAGACAGAACGCTATGGATCGGCCACGCATCGCTCAGTTCCAACGTATTCGCATCTATTCGTTCGACCGTCCAACTCTCCTTGGCTTGTTGCGCTACACGATCAAGAGGGTTCTCTGTCACCTTCGCGCGAATGTACGTGGCTGATGAACATCCAAATGTCCCGATCAGAAGCACGATGAGCATAAGACGAATCAGCATCATAATCTCCCACCTAATAGCGACTTCTCTTCCCACCATCGACGGTGGTCCTTACGATGAACGAGGCCAATTCTTCCATACTTCGATTTTTCGTCAACCTAAGAACGAAATTATGACATTACGCTGGTCTGTTTGGGAGCCACGAGGAAGGAATTCAGAGATGGTGGCTGGCTAGGGGGCTGAGGTTGGGCAAGATCCACCTCCTTGGCCCATTGACGGTTGACTGTTGACTTATGACGCTGCGCCTGAGCGATGCGAGAACAAAGCTGACAGATTGTTTCAACAGCCTGCTATGTCTTGCTGAGAAACCTGGGTCGATCCCGGACTGAGACCATTTTCACTAAATCCCGTACGGAGAGCACCCCGACGATCTTCCCGTTCTCCGTCACGGTCAAGTGACGTACCCCTTGTTCGGCCATCACTTTGCTTGCATCGCGTATCGTGCGATTGACATCGATGCTGAGCAGAGGAGAACTCATCACGGCACTGACGTGCGTGCTGCCTGCATCCCGATTGGACGCCAGCCCTTTCCTGACCAGATCGCGCTCGGTCACGATACCAACGATCTCGCCGGCCTCGATCGTCAGCAATGAACCGATCCGCTTCTCATGCATCAGCTGAGCGGCCGCGAGAAGCGATGCGTCACTCTGGATTGTCGCGAGTCTGGTCGCCATCAGGATGCTCAGCGGGCGGTATACGTTGTCGAGTTCGCGGACGGGGCCGCTCTCCACATCCACAAACGATCGCACGAGGTCTCGTACCGAAATGATCCCGACAATCTCACCGCCTTCCGCGACACAGAGATGACGCACATGATTGGTTTCCATCACATGGCTGGCATCCAACATGGAGCGGTCCCCGGTGATCGTCAAGATCGGGCTGACCATCACGCGATCCACCATCATGACCGTGGGGTCTAATCCCTTCGCAAGCACTTTCCGTACGAGATCCATCTCAGTCAGAATCCCGAGCGGTCCTCGCTTGGGATCATCTGATTCCACCAACAGACAGCCGATCTGCTTGACACTCATCCGCTCCGCTGCAACCGCAACCGTCGTGTCTTGTGGAACCACCTCCAGGTAGCGATGCATAAAATCCTTAACGGCTCCACCCCCATGCTCAACCATCTCAGCTCCTTGTCTCAATGTGAGGTTGCACGTTCGTTCAACGAAATGTCCGCGACTATCTCTTAGCCGGAACCCTCGGCGACTACTATACCCGATTACGAGGGGGCACGGACAGCCACGATTGTGTTCCCATGAATTCATGGGCCTGTTTAGCCCACATTATTTATGACTGTTCGTGACGAGACCGCCAAGACGCCAGCGAGACGGGCGCCGTAGCCCTGAGAGGCCAAGACATACTCGAAACAGTAATCTTCTCGGCTGGCTGAGGAAGCCGTTCAGACCGGATCGGCTTCCGACACTGCTCGCTCACTTCACCTTGTCAAGATGCCGTGAAGTAAGATATCCTTACTTCATTGACGAGGTAATGATGCTGGCGAAAAAGACCTCAAAGAATCAGGTGACGTTGCCCAAGAAAGCCCTGCAGGAGATTCCGGAAACGGATTATTTCGACGTCACCACCAAGGGCGGAGTGCTTATCCTCAGACCCGTCACCGTGACGGAACCAGGGTCTCGGCTGGCAGCTGTGCGACAGAAAATCAAAGATCTTGGCATTGAGCCGAAAGACTTAGATCGTGCCATCGCATGGGCCAGAGAGCGCCGAGGCCGCCGCCGGTGATCCGAGCTGTTCTGGACACGAATGTCGTCATCTCGGCATTGCTTTTCTCAGGACCACCCTCACAACTCGTCTCCGCCTGGCAATCCAGCCGTCTACGACCGGTTATATCCGCCCCGATACTGGATGAATATATTCGCGTACTGGCCTATCCAAAATTTAAGCTCACCTCTGCCGAGATCCGGGGGCTGATCGAAGAAGAACTCCTCCCCTTCACTGAGACAGTGAAAGTTGTTCCATCAGCCGTTCCCAACGTCCGAGATCCGGACGATGCCAAATTCATCACCTGTGCGACGACCGCGGGTGTACGCTGGCTCGTCAGCGGAGACGACGACCTCTTGAGCCTTCACCGTATCAAATCGGTCGAGGTCATCTCGGTCACGGGGTTCCTCCAACGCCTGAAGTACAAACCGTAAAACATGCATCATCTTGACCTGAAGATTCCGCCACTCGTCACCGGTGCGGTCACCGCGACGGGCATGTGGCTTGTCTCCCGCACCCTGCCCACATTGGCGTTTGCACCGCTGCGAGTCGTGGCGGTGGGCTTGGGACTCATCGGCGTTGTGATCACGGCATTGGCGATGCTGTCGTTCTGGAGAGTGCACACCACCGTGAACCCCATGAAGCCATCCTCAGCATCTTCCTTGGTGACGTCAGGAATCTATCGTTTTACGCGCAACCCGATGTATCTCGGCATGTTGTTGATCTTAGTCGGGTGGGCTCTGTATCTTGCGAACGTCTTGGCCTTTGTCTTTCTTCCTGCCTTCATCCTCTACATGAATCGCTTCCAAATCGAACCAGAGGAACGAGCGCTGACGGCTCTGTTCAGACAGGATTTCCTTGAGTACGCGTCTCGGGTCCGCCGCTGGATATGACGCAAGACAGCTGTTTGCAAGCTGCCTAGCCGACAAAGAACGAGCGCGGACGCGGTGCGCTTGATGGAGTGGGGGGCTTGCGACAAAGAGTCACGACCGCTTTGCTATAGCTGAGCCCGCGTCCGCCACTCCCTCATCGGAAGTCGACCCCTGCCCCTACATCCAGACGACCCTAGCTGCTCGCCGCGCAGGGCCGGTGTCCT
>JARFPM010000113.1 GCA_030444405.1 Nitrospira sp. | reverse complement strand
CGACTCGCTCCCGAGTCGAAGGTGAAGATTGGTAACGGACTGCCCACTGGAGCGAGCAGATTGCAACCTGAACTAAGCTGTTCACCCAAGGGACGTTTCATTGAATGTGCCTGTGGACAGAATCGCTTCGCCATTACACCCTATGCAGAAATGAATCTCTGCACCGCATTCCCGATTCCTCGGTACAATCTGAGAACCGGCACACTGAAGGAAGGGTGGGAACTCCTGAAACAAACCGTCGACGAAGCTCGCCCAACCCATCGGTACGAATGTCCAACGTGCGATGTTCGCCCGTATTGCCGCCAGGGACGTAGCGATGCCTGGCTTGAAACGGGTGATATGAGTACCTGTCTGCCTCATTATCGAGAATGGGCGAATCTGGAGCATCGCACCCATGCCCTCCTCAACCCTCGACGACCTGCTTAATGCCTATACTCAGGTCGGTGTCAGAAACCGAGCGATCCTTGATGAATTCGCGTTGATCGCGCAACAGTTTCATCAACAAGAGATCACCTTCATTGTGCTGAAGGGTGCGGATGTTATTTCGCGCCTCTATGGCGTGCAAGGAGCTCGTCCCCTTTCGGACGTGGACTTGTTGGTTCGTGAATCGGATGTACCCACCATCGATCACCTGCTTCGTCCCCTCGGCTTCACTCAGCAAATCGACGGCAATCCTTCCTATGCGTCCTCTGAACGAGCTCTTTCACTCGATCTGGTCACGACTATCTGGTATCTCGATGAGCAAGGGCTGGACGATCTATGGAAACGCGCGCCCACACGACCGTTCGGCCACACCGCTATTGCGTGCCTCGACACAGCCGATCTGTTGATCTATCTCACCGCCTATGCCGTGATTCATCGAGGAGAGCTATCTGCCGCATTCGTCCAGGACATGAAACTACTGATCGATAAAGAATCGCCTGCATGGCCTGCGGTCATTGCACGAACCAAGCACGCCATGCTGCAGGTGCCCATGTATCATGGCCTGCACCATGTGCTGAAAACTGTTCCCACAGTCGCCGTTCCTGATACCGTCCTGGCCTCGTTGGCTCCGACGAGCAGGAGTGAGCTGATGCTGGCTTGGCTTCTCAGAAGACTGGTGACTCCGGACCCGCTTCCAGAAGTGGGCCATCTTCTGTTGTTCCTGACGCAGCCAGGCGCAAAGAAGTTGACTTGGTTGAAGCAACGCCTCTATCCCTCCACGACGTTCCTTTCCTACCGGTACGGTTCAGCGGGACAGACCATGCCAGGGAGAATGAGACTGTCACGCTGGTATCACCTGACAGAAGCCGTGCTTCTCCTGAGTGGGCGAGTGCTCAGGCGACTGATAAGGCCATCGAGGCCCAGCTCATGATTACTCGACTCCTCAGTCCATCGGCCGCCTCAACACGCTTCTCGGCCGATCAGCTACCTGAGGCAGTTCATAGATCAGCGCTATGGAAAGTCATAACTCCTCTCGTGAGTTCCGAGAGTATGACCCCAACACTCCAGATCGGAGATGAGCTCGAGCTAGAGCAGGCGGACAATCTTCAGGTCGGCGATGTCGTCGTGTACCAATATGATCGCCAGTTCATCTGCCATCGTATTCAACGGATAGAAGGCCGTCGGCTTTTCCTGCGAGGGGACGCGAATATCGGCCCCTGTGAAGAAGTGGATATCCGACGGGCTGTCGGCCGAGTAGGGTTTCTCTTGCGCAACAAGCAGCGGATTGCCCTTCACCCCTATACGGGCCCACAGAGAGGGCCAACAGGTAATTCCACATGGGTTCGAGCGTCAACATGGGGTTTAGGGCCGGGAAGATCTCTCGCCCTGCGGCTCTTAAATTCGCTCGCGAGTTTGCCGGGCGTCGAGCGCATTGTCCGCCACATCCTTCGCACGCTCATGACCATCGAGATTATGGAGCGAGCATCACTGCATTCTCTCGAAGGGTATGTTGTGCGACAACACATGCATCTCAATCGACTTGCGTATTGTCAGCAGTATCTGTCGTCTTTGAATAGCAACGGTATCGTGCTTATCGTCCGTGCAGGACCTCTCTATCTGGGAACCTGTACGCTCAATCCCTGGCACATGTCCATGCGACCACTGCTCCACCGTCTCACGACGGCAGTCCTCTCTGAATCGGTTAGCTTATTCCTACCAACGCACACTCCATTTCATTCCAGTCAACGCTCAACCACAATCTGAAAGCAATAGTATTTTCTTTTTCTGTCGTGAACTTCTCGGCATCGTTTTGTGCGATTTCTTAGTCGAGTGAATCGAGGGTGCTATAGTGTTGACCGGTTAGCCTATCATCACCTCGATCACTACAAGCAACGTTCTATGGATGCATCTTCTCAGCTCTCCGCCACGGCCATTGATCCAAAACTGATGGCCCGAGTTGCCAAGGGCGAGCACCATGCCCTGAGCCAGCTCTACGATCAATCCAGTACCGTCTTATTCAGTCTGGCATTGCGCATCCTCGGCGACCGCGAAGAAGCAGCGGACGTGCTCCAGGAGATCTACCTCGACGTCTGGAGAAAGGTTGTTCGTTACGATGTCGGTCGAGGCACCCCCATCGCCTGGCTCATTACACTCACGCGCAGCCGGGCTATCGACCGATTGCGAACACGCGGCCCTCGTACTGTCCGCCAGATCGGCCCGTCCATCGATGACGCCCGGACGAGCCAAGTCGACGACCACAATTCCGGTCCTTTTGATTCACAGGCCGACCAAGAGCTACAAAACCTGATCAAAGAGGCCTGGGCGAACTTGCCACGGATACAACAGCAGGCGATTGAGCTGGCCTACTATGAAGGCTTACCCGATACGGAGATCGCGGCGCAGCTCAGTCAGCCTGTGGAGACGGTGAAGACCTGCATCGCGATCGGCATGTCGCAACTGCGCGAGTCGTTGCAATCATATTGGGAACAGGATGAAGCCGTATGACACATGACGAGTTAGAAGCCGCCGTTCCTCTCTACACCGTCGGAGCACTCGAACGAGTTGAGCGTCAGGCCCTGGAGGCCCATCTGCTTTCAGGATGCATCCCCTGTCGCATAACGCTGAAAGCGTATCAGTCGGTGGCGGTCACGTTACCGTTCGGACTCAACATCACCCCTCCTCCTCGAACCCTAAAAAGCAAGATTCTGTCGTCCCGTGTGTCGCCCCCTGCTGCTGAGTCGGAAACCCAATCGCCCTCTAAACCGACTCTTGAGCCGGGCGAATGGATGAAGCATCTCTCCCCACCGTCATCCCCACCTACCGCATCATTCGGGTGGGCATTGGGGATAGTATTCTTGCTGGTCCTGATCATCCTGGTGGTGTTTGGATGGAACTCCTCAACCCAAACGACCGAAAACTTGGAGAAGTTGGCTCAACTGCAGTCTCAAGCGGATGAAGCAGCCTCTCAGCTGGCGACCCTTCGACAGCGGCTCAGTGAACGCGAAGACACACTCGCCCAAACCCGAGAAGAACTGCAGCGCCGTACGGCTGAACTGGCAGAGGTAAAAGATCAATTGATCCAGCGAGAAGCCGAGTTGGAAGAGCTGAAAGTGGAGGTCGCTCAACGCAGTGGCCGATCGGGTCGAATGCCGTAAGACGGGGGGTCCTTCGCTCGCCAATCCCCCCTTACCCTGCTCCTGTCTATGTCTCTGTTTCTATCTTAGGCTCCTATGCTAGCATGCGTTGTGACCATCAAGGATTCCACGACATCTCCCTCGATACAGCAAGAACCGCACGATTCCCACTACATGGAGCTGGCTCTTCAGCAGGCTGCTCTTGCCCATCGCATAGGAGAAGTCCCGATCGGCGCTGTCCTTGTGCTCAACCAGGAAGTCATCGCGGTCGGCCACAACTACCGAGAGATTTCCAGGGACCCGACAGCGCACGCGGAAATGATCGTGATCCGGAAAGCTGCCGAACGACTCCAGACATGGCGTCTCAATGAGACGACGCTCTATGTTACCCTGGAGCCCTGCCCCATGTGTGCTGGCGCCATCATCCAATCGCGCATCCAGCGGCTTGTATTCGGAGCGCGGGATCCTAAAGCCGGCGCCTGCGGGTCGATCCTCGATATCCCGGCGGAGCGCCGGTTCAACCATCGGGTTGAAGTCATCAGCGGCGTACTCGAACTGGAGAGCCAGGCCCTCCTGCGGGAATTCTTCCGCCCGTTGAGGCACAAGAACAAACGGTCGCCGTATGCTCACGCAGGAGAGCCAACCTGCAATACCGTTGGAGAAGATTGAAGAATAATCTGGTCGATTTCCAAGGCATCCAACACTTCTTTTTCCAAGAGCGCGTCGGCCACTGCCCTCAAGCTCGCCATCTGTTCGGTCAGGACCCGTTTGGCCCGCTCGTAATTTTCTGTGATGAGGCGCCTGATTTCTCGATCGATCTCAAGCGCCATTTCCTCGCTGACATCACGCTTCATGGGAAAGGCGCGCCCTAGAAACATCGATTCCCCTTTCTGCCCAAACGCGAGCGGCCCAAGCTTTTCACTCATACCCCATTCACAGACCATTTGGCGCGCAAGGGCCGTTGCGCGTTCCAAATCGTTGCCTGCACCGGTCGTGACGTGTTTGAACACCAGTTCTTCAGCAACTCGGCCCCCCATGAGAATCGCCAAGGTGTTGTACAAAAACTCTTTGGAGTAATTGTGGCGTTCATCGGTCGGCAACTGCATGGTCACACCCAACGCACGGCCTCTCGGAATAATCGACACTTTGTGGATAGGATCGGTGCCAGGCAGCAGCTTGGCCATCAAGGCATGGCCTGCCTCGTGATAGGCGGTGACCCGCTTTTCCTCGTCCGTGAGCGTCATGGTCTTGCGCTCGGGGCCCATTAAGATCTTGTCCTTCGCCATGTCAAAATCGACGGCCCCGACTTCGCTTTTATTCTGACGAGCAGCCCAGAGCGCAGCCTCATTCACCAAGTTTTCCAAGTCGGCTCCTGAAAAACCGGGAGTTCCTCGAGCGATCCTTTCCAGCTCGACATCGGCTGCAAGCGGGACTTTCTTCGCGTGGACCTTCAGGATCGCTGAACGGCCCCGGAGGTCAGGCTGATTCACCACCACTTGCCTGTCGAATCGTCCCGGCCTCAGCAGAGCCGGGTCGAGGACATCCGGGCGATTGGTGGCCGCCACCAGAATGACCCCCTCCGTCGTATCAAACCCGTCCATTTCGACTAACAACTGATTGAGCGTTTGTTCGCGTTCATCGTTTCCTCCGCCGAGACCCGCCCCTCTCGACCGACCGACCGCGTCGATCTCATCGATGAAAATGATACAGGGCGCATGCTTTTTCGCTTGCTCGAACATATCACGAACTCGAGAGGCCCCGACTCCTACGAACATTTCCACAAAATCCGACCCGCTGATACTGAAAAAGGGGACTCCAGCTTCGCCGGCAATCGCCTTGGCCAATAAGGTCTTTCCGGTTCCAGGAGGGCCCACCACCAACACACCCTTGGGGATGCGTCCCCCGAGTTTCTGGAACTTTCGCGGGTCTTTGAGAAATTCAACCGTTTCCTGTACTTCCTCTTTTGCCTCATCGATTCCCGCCACATCCGAAAATGTCACCTTTTTCCGCTCTTCCGTCAACATGCGGGCTCTGCTCTTCACGAGGGACAGAGCCTTGTCACCCGTCTGCACCCGGCGCATGAAGAACAACCACAGCCCGAGGAAGAGCACGAACGGTCCCCAGGTCATGAGAAACCCCACGTACCAAGGACTTTCATCCAGTGGCTTGACCTCGATTCGAACACCTTTCTCCTGCAACACTCTGACGAGATCAGGGTAGTCCGCCGAGTAC
The DNA here is from genome assembly GCA_030444405.1 of Nitrospira sp. Lineage (GTDB taxonomy): Bacteria > Nitrospirota > Nitrospiria > Nitrospirales > Nitrospiraceae > Nitrospira_D. Next base: position 1,522 of record JARFPM010000113.1, on the reverse strand, counting down.
GTTCGAAGCCGGGAATTATCTTTTAATACAGCGCTGATATGATGTCCCTTGATGATGACTTTCTCGATGTCGCCCTTGTCGAGTTTTGCCATGAAATCGCTGAAAATCACCTGTTCTTCCACACCACGTGTCGGCATGCTCCATAGATTGAGGAGCAGTATGACAAACAGGCCTAACACCGTCCAAAACAGTAGTTTTTGAGTCTTGGTATTCAAGGGCAGCCTCTCACAATTAGTCGGTCACGTCAGGTAGCTGGTCGCGACAAAGCTCGTTCTGACGGTTGAAAGACGTTCTTGGCGTTCATGCTTTTCCTCCAGACAGTTTAGCTTTGTCCGCATGGGCCAACGTGGCGTATGCGAACACATCATGCACCTTCGTGGTCCGTTGCCGGTCGTCGGTCAGATAGAAGTATGAGGTGCAGAAGAACTTCCCGAACTGCCACCACAAGATGTACATCAACGACGACGCGAACGCGGAGAAGAAGGCCGAAATCATGGTGCTATGCCCGCCGAACGTGCGCAGCGAGCCCACCTCGATCATCCGGATGTACTCCGGCGTCCCGGTGCGGACATACATGAAGCCCATGTAGTCTGCCCATGAGAGCAGCGTGCCGTCGACGACGATCGGCGTATGGCTATAGGCAAAGATGGCCCAGTTGCTCGGATAGAAGAGGGCGGCATACATCCAGGCCCCGATCACCGCGGTGAGTGTCCAGTTCCTCGTCAACAAGAGGACGATGTCGAGGACCAACGCACTGGGAATCAGCGTAGCGGGCATGACGAAGTTCGGGGGATAATTGGACCACCACCACCAGGACGTATAGACGGCGATCCATTTGCCGACCCCCAACGCCAGAATGGTCAGCGTCGCTCCGAACGGCTGCCGGTAGTTCACCCAGTTGTAATACTGGAGGGCGGCGCAAAAGGTGATCGTCGTCACCGGCGTCACGATCGGCCACCACTGGCGGTCTTTCCAATCGAGCCAGAAGTCCCAGTCGCCGCACAGCAACGCGGTGTGCATATGAAACGTGCCGATAATGGTGACAAACGCATATGAAACGTGCCGATAATGGTGACAAACAAAATCGGAATGAAATAAATGTGGTCGATGTGTCTCGACATTGCCACGCCTTCCGGCGGCAATTTCGCGGCCTTGATAATCTCATCGGTTCTAAACATAACTGACATCCTCCGTCATTCCAGCCGGATGGGGATAGCCCGACGCTCAACCGGTAGAACGCTCAGGCCACCCCCCAATACCGACCTATAATTCATGTGGACTGCTTGCCCATACCTTGCTTAGTACCCGGCCTTGGCGTTGGGGTTCACCTGGCTGGGGAACGGATCCAGGATGCTCTTGGGCGCGTTGTTCCAGATCACGTCCGCCAGATTCGACATCCGGCTCACGATCTGCGCCGCCACGCCGCCCGCGGCCCCGAACAACCCGCACCAGCCCAACGTCACAAAGCCCCAGTGCAACGGCGCCGCAAACAGTTCATCCACAAACCAGAACGCATGCCCCC
>JARFPM010000040.1 GCA_030444405.1 Nitrospira sp. | reverse complement strand
GCTGGATGAAGTAGAGGAAGTGGCGATGACCGGTGGTCGCCATAACGAGGTATCAAACGAGATACGATCTGTATCCGTACAGATACCATAAGTAGGAGGGGTTACGGAACCCGGAATTATCGTGTTCTACCCTGCTCTCTTCACCACCAAAATCCCGTCCCGAATCGTGACCAGCACGGCGGTCACACGTGGATCATTGGCCACGGTGCCGTTTAACTCCTGAATCGCCGCAGTGGACTCATCCGGCGGCGGCTGTTTCAACACTTCGCCGCTCCACAGCACGTTGTCGATCAAAATGACACCGTTTGGAGCCAACAGGTCGAGCGCACGTCGATAGTAATTGAGATAATTGGTCTTGTCGGCATCGATGAAGATGAGGTCAAATGGGCCCGCAAGCGTTCGCATGGTCTCCAGCGCCGGCCCCATGCGGATGCTGACCTTGCTCCCAAACGGGACTTTCGCGATATACCGTCGTGCCAGCTCAGCAGACTTGTCATTCACCTCACAGGTAATCACAGTCCCATCAATCGGCAAGGCTTCGGCAAAGCAGAGGGCGCTGTAACCGGTGAACATCCCGATTTCGAGCACGCGCTTGGCACCCACCAACTGCGTCATCATTTTCAGAAACGCCCCTTCCAAGGGGCCGACCAGCATCTGGGGATACTCCATGGTTCGATGGGTCTCTTCGCGCAAGGCTCGACAGACGGCAGACTCGGCCATGGAATGTGCTTCGGCATAGGCTTCCATCTCAGACGGGATCAGCCGGTTCATCGACATCCTTTCATCAATTTGAAAAAGACAGACATGGTTGCGTACACTGCGCCAAACGGCGTATTTGTGATCGAATCTTAGCATAGCGGAAACGAGGAGGAGGCCGGCTTGAAAACACTCGCGACGTTAGAACCGCTCATGGCCAGGCTGCTGGAAATTCATACATGCCAGCCGGCGGGGGTGAAGCCAGAGCCGAGCAGATTGCCGTGCTTCAAGGCATCGCCCACCAGAAGTTGGTTTCCTCGGATGTGCAGACACTTTTGTCCCAGTGGGTAGACCCTGTGACCGGCCAGGCAGCCGACCAACCCGGCGAGACTTGGGATGAACCGTCGCGCTCGCTCTTGCGCGAAGTGTGGCGGGATTTCAGTCGCGCGAAGAAATTGCCATCGGATTTCGTCGTGAAGTTGAGCCGCGAATGTTCGCTGGCCCAGCAAGTGTGGGCGGATGCGAAAGAACAAAATAAATTCGTGATGTTTCTGCCGAACCTCCGAACAGTGATCCAGCTCAAGCGTGAAGAAGCCGAATATCTCGGGTATCACGATTCGCCCTACAACGCCCTATTGGACGTCTACGAGCCGGGCTCGACCATCGCCGGCCTCCAGCCGGTGTTTGCCGCACTCAAGGCGCGTCTCGTGCCCCTGCTGAAGCGAATCACTCAGAGCCGTGTTCAAATCGATGACGGCATACTGCGCCACTCCTACGATCAGGCTCGACAGTTGGAGTTCGGCCGATTGGTCCTGATCGCGATGGGCTATGATTTTGAACGTGGTCGGTTGGATCTCTCGACCCATCCCTTCACGACTTCGTTTCATCCAACCGATGTGCGGGTGACCACCCGTGTTCATGAGCATGAGCTGCAATCCTGTCTGTTCAGCTGTATCCATGAAGGAGGGCATGGGCTGTATGATCAGGGGCTGGAGCAACGGTATTTCGGCACGCCGTTGGGCGATTCGGTCTCCTTGGGCATCCATGAAAGCCAATCTCGTCTCTGGGAAAATTGCGTCGGACGCTCGCGATCTTTTTGGCGTTTTTTTTACCCGATTTTGCAGCAGACCTTTCACCACCAACTGCGCGGCGTGGACCTCGATCAATTCTATGCCGCCATCAATCGCGTGAAACCGTCGTTGATCCGTGTAGAAGCCGACGAGCTCACCTACAATCTCCATATCATGCTTCGGTTCGAGATCGAGCAAGCGCTCGTGGAGAACAAGACCCAGCCCGAAGACCTGCCGGCGATCTGGAATCAGAAGATGAAGGACTACCTGGGAATCGTTCCGAGTTCCGACGCGGAAGGAGTGCTGCAGGACGTGCACTGGTCATTCGGCGCGTTCGGTTATTTCCCCACGTATACCTTGGGGAATCTCTACTCCGTGCAATTTTTCGAGCAGGCCAAACTGGAGATTCCACATTTGGAGGACGAGATTGCAGCCGGTCAGTTGATCGTGTTGCGCCGGTGGCTGGAGCAGAAAATTCATCGATGGGGCCGCATGTTCACGCCGGCCCACCTCGCACAACGCGTGACCGGTTCGACCGTAGGTCCTGAGCCCTTCCTCAACTACGTGGAAAAGAAGTACGGCGAGCTCTACCAGCTCTGAGCATCAATGACAGGTCGGCTGTCGTACCCCATCACGGCGTTAAGCCTCGACAGGCTGGCCCGAGCCAAAGTAAATTCAGCCTGCACCTCGATCCGATGCGGCACGAGCAGCGTGGTGTGGAACACGATATCTCTGATGGGAATCTTGAGTTCAGGGTCCTGGGGTGTGCTCAGCTGAACCGATTCGACTGAGTTGGTGATGGCACCGCTATCCTGCGGCCCATAGGCGGCGACGACGGCATCGACAATGTCTTTGACCTTCTCGTTGGCCTCCACCCCTTTGATCGCGTTCAGGAGTAACGGGATCGCCTCCTCCTTTACTTGATCCGATACCGTGAAGTTTTCGATCCGCCCTTTCCGACGGAGAGAGGTCAGGTCGTTATCGAGGTCCTTGCTGAACGCTCCATACGCGAAGCGGAAGAATTCGAAATGGAATGCTTTTAGACCTTTGGCAAAGGTTTGAAGTTCGCACAGAAAACACAACTGCTGCAACTTCACATCGCTCAGCCGGCCATAGGGTGCCGCAAGCTGCAGGATATACAGGAGAAGAGCACGGTCTACTGTGATCTGGTCGGGTGTTCTCAAGGTCGTCTCGCTATGTGCGTGAGCACTTCACTATAGACAGCCGGGAACGCAGCGTCAAAGGAGTTTGGAGATTCATATTGGTTCGATGGAGACACCCTTGACCGGCTGCTCGATTTCGTCTTTAATTCCCGACCTGAAAGGCTCGGTCTGATCGACGATGTCGAAACATGCCAAAGAAATGGGGGTCCTGAAGGAGCATCTTGGGAAGCACCAGCTCAAATTTACGCGGCAGCGTGAATTGATCCTCGATGCCTTTCTGAAGCAGGAACACATCACGGCCGAAGAGATGTATCACCAACTTGCTCGCAAAGATCCGCACCTGGGGCTGGCGACCATTTACCGCACGCTGAACCTCTTCTGCGAAGCCGGTCTGGCTCAAGCCCGGCACTTCGGCACTCAAACGCAGTACGACAACATCTCGCACAAAGGCCACCACGATCACCTTATTTGCACCGGCTGCGGAAAGATTGTGGAGTTCGAGAACTGCGACATCGAGCGCCTCCAGGAAGAGGTGGCCTCACGGAACGGCTTTACCATCCAAACCCACCGTCTCGAGCTCTACGGCCTCTGCTCCCACTGCCGTCATTGACCCCCTGCCGGTTTTTCTGGTATCATTTTTGAGACGGTTTATCAATTTCAAATCCCCCTGCTGCCTAGGTTATATATAGGCTATATAAAGGATCGATCATGTACATAACCCATCGACGTTCCTATCGCGCCACGGGTATTGCCTCTCACCTCAAGCTACTCAGCATTGCAGCCAGCTGTTTTCTGACGTTCGTCGGGCTCGCCATACCGACCATCGCATCGGCTGCCGACAAGTTGACCGTCTATTCCGGACGGGCCGAACGCTTGATCAAGCCTGTCTTGGATGCCTTCACTGCAAAGACCGGCATTCAAATAGAGTTGCTCTCCTCCGGCACCACGGAGTTGGTGAACCGAATGAAAGCCGAAGGAGATCGCAGCCCCGCCGATGTTTTCATTACCAACGACGCCGGCAGCTTGGAACTGGCCCGTACCGCGGGGCTCTTTCGCCCATTGAACATGCGGGAAGTCGAACGGGCCATTCCTCCTCAATATCGCGCAGCAGATAACAGCTGGGTCGGTTTGTCAGGACGGTTTTGGATTGTTGTGTACAACACGACACTGGTGAAGCCCGACCAGGTCAAATCGCTGCTTGATTTGGCGGATCCAACCTGGAAGGACAAGATCGCCATTCCCAACGCCGGCAGCGAATACTTGCAAGCAGGCGTGTCGGTGATCCGCGCGAGCCTCGGCGACGATCAAACCAAGAAGTTTCTCGAGGGCATACGGGACAATGCCGGCACACAGGTCTACCAAAAAAGTTCGCAGATCGTCGATGCCGTCGCCAAGGGTCAGGTCGGCATGGGTATCGTGAATCACTATTACGTCTATCGACATCTCGCCACACAACCGACCGCTCCGCTGGCGGTTTTGATGCCCGACCAACAAGAAGGGGGCATGGGCGCCATCATGAACGTGGCGGGCATCGGCATCCTGAAACACACTCCCCGCGTGGAGAACGCCAAATTGCTCGTGGAATTTCTCGTGGCACAAGCCGGCCAGAAAATGTTCGCCGACCTCGACAAAGAGTATCCGCTCCATCCCGAAGTGAAAGCCGACCCAGCTCTTGTCGACCGGAAGAGCTTCCGGGCGGCTTTAGTACCGTTGACCAAGCTCGCCGAACTCCGAGAGCCTACCCTGCTGCTCATCGAACAAGTGGGGATGCGGTAACCGCGCGAGCAGCCTGTGATTGTCGTACGCCGATCAGCTGTCTCTCCCCTACAACTCGCGGCCCTTGCCAGCGCGGCACTAGTCCTCTTGCCGTTAGGCTATGTCACGACCCTCGCCTTGTCGGCCGATCCAGCGGTTTGGCATCGCCTCTGGACCACTCGTGTCCCTGAACTGCTGTTGAATACGGTTTCCTTGGCGGGCGCGGTAGCATTGCTTACACTCGTGCTCGGTCTATTGACCGCCTGGATGGTGACACGCTTCGAATTCCCTGGCCGCCGGGTGTGGGAAATCGGTCTCGTGCTGCCGCTGGCCATGCCGACATATGTCTTGGCCTATGTGTACAACTATCTTTTGGGATTCGGCGGTCCGGTAGAGCATCTCTGGCAGATGATCGCAGGCCCTCAAGCCAGGATCATCTCGCCCCAAAGTTTCTGGGGCGTCACCGTCGTGATGGCGCTCGACACGTTCCCCTTCGTCTACTTGCTCACACGCAGTGCGCTCTTGAATTTTAACGTGTCGTTTGAGGAAGTGGCCCGTACGTGTGGCGCTTCACCACTTCGTAGGATGTTCTTAGTCACCCTGCCGTTGTTGCGGCCGTCCATCGTCGCCGGTGTCGCCCTTGTCATCCTGTACGTCGTCTCCGACTTCGGCGCCGTCTCTCTGCTGCGCTACCAAACACTGACCTACGCCGTATTTCAGCAAATGACCGGACGTTCTGATAACCAAGCCGCGAGTATCCTGAGCATCTTGTTGGTCGTTCTGGCGCTCCTGTTCTTGTTGACCGAACGATGGTTTCGTCGCAAGAGCCGGTTTTACCAGACCACCGGGCGCTTTCGAGCGCCGCAACGAATCCACTGCGGATGGTTGCAGAGTGCAGCTCTGACCGCTTGTTTGACCACCGTGATCGGTTTGGCCTTCGGAATCCCGGCCTATTTACTGGTGATATGGAGCCTGTCCCCGGAGGCCCAGGCGATTCTCGACGCCCGCTTCTTCGGCTTCGTCTGGAATAGTGCCTTGCTGTCGTCCCTGGCCGCCACGGCCGGCGTGTTCGTCGGACTCCCCCTCGCCTACCTCGCCAGCCGAAAACCGACCTTACTCAATACCGGTTGTTTGCAAGCCGCCTATGCCGGTTATGTCTTGCCGGGACCGGTCGCTGCGCTCGCCGTGCTGGTCCTCTTTCTAAAAGTCCTGCCGTTCTTGTATGGTACGGTGATCGTATTGATCATCGCCTATGTCCTTCATTTTCTCCCAGCGGGCCTCCAGTCGCTCGAACCGTCGATTCAACAAATCACGCCGAATCTTGAAGAAGTCGCCCGCACTCTGGGGCTTACCGTTCGGGATACCTGGCGCCGTGTGACGCTGCCGCTCATCCGCAACGGGGTCATCGTGGCATGGGTCCTGATCTTTTTGCAGACGATGAAAGAACTTCCCGCGACGTTACTGTTGAGACCGGTGGGATTCGACACGTTGGCGATCCGTGTCTGGCTGGAAGCAAGCGAAGAATATTACCAACTGGCGGCTCCGGCCGCCTTATTGATCGTGCTGGTCGGTTTACCGGCACTGGTCTTGTTGCTGTCCCGTGATTGGCGGGCAGCGTAAAACCCATGAACGCACCGTCACCCAGCGCGCAGGTGGATGCCGACCGGCTCGAGGGTCAAGTCCACCTCTATACGTCGGCCTCTTCCATCTTGGAACTTCGTTCCGTATCCTGTGCCTATGATCCAAGCAGGCCGGCGATCCGCGATATTTCATTTTCGGCGTGTGAAGGCGAAATCCTCTGTTTGCTCGGACCCTCCGGCTGTGGCAAGACCACCGTCCTACGAGCCATCGCCGGTTTTGAACCGGTCCGGTCCGGACAAATATTTTTATCCGGCCGATTGGTCTCCTCCTCCTCGGAAACGATTCCGACGGAGGAACGCCGTGTGGGCATGGTCTTTCAGGAGTACGCACTTTTCCCTCACCTGCGCGTCGCCGATAACATCGCCTTCGGTCTCCCTCATTTGTCGCGGGCGGAACAGAGATGTCGTGTCCAAGAAATGCTGCAGCTGACCGGCCTCGAAGGGCTCGACCGACGGTATCCGCATGAGTTGTCGGGAGGGCAGCAGCAACGAGTGGCACTCTCTCGAGCACTGGTGCAGAATCCCGTCCTCCTCCTCCTGGATGAGCCGTTCAGCAATCTGGACCCTGACATGGCGAGCCGCATGCGGCAAGAAGTTCATGCCCTGTTACGCCGGACAAAAACAACGACCATCTTAGTGACGCACGATCATGACGAAGCCTTCGCCATGGCAGACCGTATCGCCGTCCTGAATCAGGGAGTGCTCGAGCAGATGGATTCTCCCGAGTTGATTTACCACCTCCCAGCTACGCGGTTCGTGGCGGATTTTGTGGGCCAAGCCGACTTTGTCACCGGACAGATTCGAGAAGGCCTAGTCCATACTGAACTGGGCGAGTTCCCCAATACTCTCAACAGTGCCGAAGGCACCGGAGTCGTCGTGATGATTCGGCCTGATGACATTCACCTGATCCCAAACAAATCGGCCGAGCCGAGGATCGTGGCTCGGCAGTTCCGGGGCTCGGAGAATCTCTATACCATCCAACTCCCCTCCGGCCAGATCGTCCACAGCAGCGAAAGTTCCACCAGCGTCTATCAGGAAGGGACCGCGGTCGAGCTCCGTATCTCTGCCACCCACACCGTCCTCTTTCGAGCCGATCAGCCTTCTCACTAAAAGGTACAAAGACGTAGACCATGCTGGCGCAGATTGACAGCTTGCTCGGGATCTGGCATGGATGGACAGGCGCTCCGGCTCCCAACTCACCGGCTTGAGCCACACTTCCACCATCCAAGGAGTCGCCATGGACGCGTTGAAAGACACCATTGATTACGGAATCATCGGTCTGTTACTGGTCCTGAGCGTCTGGTCCGTGGCCATCGCCATCGAGCGGTGGCTCTTTTATCGACGCGTCAATCTTTCTCAGTTTTCAAACGCACAACTGCTGGAGATCAGTCTGACCAAACGCCTCGTGATCATCGGCACGGTAGCTGCCAACGCCCCGTACATCGGCCTCCTGGGAACCGTTCTTGGTATCATGCTGACATTTCATACGATGGGAACGTCGGGTACGATGGCCGTCAGCACCATTATGATCGGCTTGAGCCTGGCATTGAAAGCGACCGCCATCGGTCTTCTGGTCGCCATTCCTTGTGTTGTGATGAATAACGTGCTGCGTCGTCGTGTGAGCGAGATCCTGACCGAGTATAGGGCACAACATGGAACGGAACATTGATCAGATCAACGTGATTCCGCTCGTAGACGTGATGTTGGTCTTGCTCGTCATTGTATTGACCACCGCCACCTTCATCAGCACCGGGCAAATTCCCGTCAACTTAGCCAAAGCCAAGGAGGTCGGTGATCGGAAAGACGTCCCGATCGTAATTTCCTTGACCGCCGATGGAAGTCTGTTCTTAAATGACCTCCCTGTCCCCAATGGAAGCCTGCCCTCCGCTCTGAGCTCGAGGCCTCGTGAATCGGCCGTGGTCGTACGAGCCGACAAAGTGACCTTGCTCGAAAAATTCGTGGCGTTGGTCGACGAAATCCGCAGCCTAGGGTTCCAACAGGTCAGCCTGGAAGTCATTCGTCTGTGATGGATAATTCCGTCGCGCATACAGACAATCGAATAGGCCCCATGGCGGCAAGTTGGCTGGTGTCTTGCCTTCTGCACGGAGGACTGGTCGTGGCCGCGATCTTCTTCGTACAGCGCATGCAGCTGGCGCCGCAGACTGAACCCTTCCAATGGAATGTGGCGATGGTAACCAGCCTCTCGCCAGCGACGGAGTCCCCCTCTCCCAATGCATCGATCGTTCCATCTAGGCCGCCGCTTCGGCAACCCGTTCAACCAGCGACTTCTACTGGCCCTGCAGTTCGCCCGGTTCAACCGAGCATGACCACGCCCGTCACTGCACCTCCTCCTGAATCGATTACCGAATTCACTCCAGAACCCCACCAAACGCAGCCCCTCACCGAGTCACAAGGTTTGACATCCTCTGTACCGGCTGACTCGCCACCTCAAACTGCGTTGCAGCAGCTTTCGGCACCATTAGCCGTCGCTGATCCGGCTTCCCCCCATCATGATCGTTCGACAGGTCCTCCTGAATCGCAGGTCGCCACGGATTCCCCACTCCCTTTGGCGTCTACCGCTAATGCTTCGACAGCATCTACCGACCAACTCAAATCAACCAAAGTCGATTACAGATGGCTCACCGAGCTCATGGCACGATGGATTGAGGATCTGAATAAGCGCTACCCGGCCGCGCTGCGGACCGAGGGTATTCAGGGGAAGGTGATGCTGGCTGCGATGCTTCACGACAACGGACTGTTGAGCGATGTGCGCGTCGTCAAAAGCTCAGGCAACACAGCGCTCGACGAAGTTGCTTTGGAAGATGTGAGGAACGGCGCTCCCATCCCCCTTTCACGCCCACTGGAACGGGCCAAAATGCCGGTAAAGTTTTCGATTAGTTATGATTTGAAGGAGGCTCGGTAGCGGTCTCGGCACGTGTTGTGATCGCCTTGTGCATCAAGTCCCGCAGCACCTCGATTTGATCAAACGTCACTCCCGTACCCCCCGTAAATTCCCCTTGCCTCATTGGTAGCGCAATCGAGAGCGCAGCCCAGAGGACACGGTAACCCTCCCCTGGTCATCGACGATGACCGCCTCCACGTTTGGTAACCGCTCGACCAATGCCATCCCTCGGTCAGGGCCCAGTACGAAGATGCCGGTGTCGAGGCCATCCACCAAAGTGCCTTCCTTTCCAATCACGGTAACGCTCTGGCAGGATCGCGCGGGCCGCAAGGTCTTCGGGTCCAGAATATGGTGATAGCGGACGCCGTTCCGTTCGAAAAACCGTTCATAATCCCCGGCCGTCGAAATAGCTTCATCCTGTAAGTCGATCACGGCAATCAACGCCCCTTCTTTCCGCGGATGCTTGATACCCACAGGAAAACCGGCTGCCTCGGGAAGCGCGCCGAATGTTTTGATATCGCCCGACAAGGCAACAACCCCTCCATCTGCACCTGCCCGCTTCATCTCGGCTACCGCCCGATCCGCCGCATATCCCTTTCCGATTCCCCCCACATCGATACGCATTCCCTCGCGCGGAAGAAAGATAGTCAGGACATCTCGATTGACTTGAATGCTGTCCCAATCGACGAGAACTTTCAGCCGCTCCAGCTCCGCATCATTTGGAATGCGTTCCCGCTCGGTGACGCTCCACACCTCGACTGCGGGCCCGACGGCGATATTGAATCCTCCCTCCGTGAGTCGCGCTATCTCCAGGGATCGAACCACGAGATCCAAGGTATCCCGACTCACCGTCACCGGACGGCGGCCGGCTTCCGCATTCACCTGCGACAGCTCGCTCTCGGGTATCCAGGTACTCAACAATCGTTCTAGTCGTTTGATCTCATCGAACCCCGCTTGAACCGCTTTGTGCCCCAACTCATTGTCGGATGCAACCGCTGTAACGGAGACCAGCGTCCCCATGTGCATTTGGGCTCGCTTGACCACAACACCCCGAGAAGGAGGCGTCATCCCAGCGCAGCCTGTGATCACCACGATGATGAAGAAAAGCGCGGTCGTATGCAGGGAACTACGAGCCACAATCGCTGGCTTGAAAATGCTTGTGCGGCAGTTTTGCTTGTGCATCGGCAGTACGAAATTATAGAGAAGGGGCCCAAGGATTGCACCTGAGACAGCCTCCAACTTCAGAAGTCGAAACGCTCTTGACAATGAGACGCATGATAAGATATTAATAATCGTTCTCAATTTCATATTAGACCATCTATATATTAATATTAAATGGCTATCGCGAAGGCACCCTCACTGGAACACGATCAGACTTTTGAAACACGCTGTGAGTGCGGACAGTTGATCGCCAAGGTGTGCGGACAAGGCTTGGAACTAAAGTGCAAACGGTGCAAGCGCATTGTTATCATCCCCTTCTCTTCCATCGAAGGCTGGGGGACTGCTTCAACATAATCCCCCTCAACAAACGGAGGCACGTTTTACGCTAGCGGTTGCATACAGGACGTTGACCTGAAGACCAGAGACCGTCGAGTCCCGAGTCAGACCACAACCTTACTCATCAGGGAGGATGCCGATGAAAATGCGGTCAATCCTCGGGGCTCTCGTTATCGCCAGTTTGCCGGTCATGCCGGTATGGGCTGCGGAGATGACCCCGGAGGAGATCAAGAAGTTGGTGGATGAAGCAGTGGAAAAACGCTTGCAAGAGCACGAGCGTCGAGAGGGACCTCGCGAACAGAAGGAAGGTCCGGCGGGAGAAGGAACCCAGCCAGGGATCGGCTCTCTGCCGGAGGTCGCGAGGGAGCGTCGAACGGAACAGCAGCCAGCCCTCTCCTTTGGATCCACCGGCTCCGGTCGGCTGGTCTATGCCAAACCGTTCGTGTCATCCCCGAAGGCCATCGTGGGCGGCTATATGGACCTCTCGTACCACGTCTACAGCAAACCGGTAATCCCGACCGGTTATGGTACCGGCACGACCAACGGATTTGACCAGATTCGATTCGTCCCGTTCATCTATGCGGACATCACCGAGCACGTGAAGTTCGCCTCGGAAATCGAAATCGAACACGGGATCAGAGCGAACTCGGGTGAGAACGAAATCAGCCTGGAGTTCGCGCACATCGACTACCTGGTACAAGAGCGCCTGAACCTTCGCGCCGGGATTTTGCTCATCCCCCTGGGAAAGTTCAATCTACTCCACGACTCGCCCTTAAACGACCTGACCGATCGTCCGCTTGTCAGTCGATTGGTCATTCCGACCACCATGTCAGAAACAGGCGCAGGGCTTTACGGCACATTTTATCCTGGTCGAACCGGCAAACTGGATTATGAGGTCTATGTCACGACGGGCCCCTGCGGGTATGTACAGGACGGCTCCCCCCGCGTGAGTGAGGAAAAAGGCACGTTAAACTCCCGCCAGCGAAAATGTTTCTCCGAGGACGGGTTCGATATCAATAACGGGAAAGCAGTCTCCGGCCGCCTGGCCTACAGCCCGATGCTGGGAGTGGAAGTGGGAGGATCGGGCTACTTCGGCAATCAATCACCGACCAGCTACAACCCCCTCAGCATCTACGCCGTGGATTGGACCCTGCAAAAAGGGCCGTTTGAACTCATCGGCGAGGCAGCCTGGGCCTATGCGAGGGGAAACTCACGAGCCATTCCAGGCAATACGATTGGATTCGCTCCCGGCTCACTCCTGACAGGAATCTCCGGCAATAGCGGCTCTGGAATCCCGCCACAACGCTCCAGCGGCTTTTACATCCAGGGCAACTATCACTTCATGCCGGCGTTCTTAACCAAACTGTCTCCGAAGCGGTTTGGTGAAGGATCGACCTTCACGGCCGTGTTCCGGTACGACAGGGTAAACACCAACCTGGATGACTCCAACGGCACGGGGGGCTGGGGCAATTTACAGCAGTTTTCCTTCGGTTTGAACTATCGACCCATTGAGGACGCGGTGTTCAAGATCAGTTATCAGTATATGCCGATGGCATTTAATGAGGTCACCGAGCAGCGAATCCATAACAACGCCCTTGTGATGTCCGTAGCGACATACTTCTAAGGAGATGCGGGGAGGCCTCTCCAGATTGAGGCCTCCCCGCAACAGATCATTTCATGTACAGAACACGAACTATGGGCCTTATACTCGTTCTGCCGCTGTTGGCGTTTACCGCCTGTGCCGGCCTGAGCGGCAGTCGTGACTCCTACTTTGTGTGCTCATACGACACGGTCTGGGACGCCACACTGGACACGGTGAAAGGCTATTCCATCACCTCGCAAGACAAGAACAGCGGGACCATCGAAACCGCATGGATTGAAATGGAGGGCAAGAAGCGACCGTATGGGCTTTTCAGACGCGAAGGGTTCGGCAACCTCGAGCGTGCCCGCCTGACGGTGTCCGTCAAGAAAATGGATGACGTCACTTCCTTTAGTGTGCTGGAAATTCGTCAGCGGTGGCATGCGCAAGGAGGCGCGACCTCAGGGGCAACCAGATGGTGGCCCGTCGAACCATCCAAGGAAGTGATGGACGAGATGACGGAGAAGCTCAACGTTCGGCTCAAAGAAAAAGGCTGTGAGGTCTCGTCATGATGACGCGTCTGTGCTCTCTGCTCATCGCTGTTCTCATAATGCCGTGCATCCCGGCAAGGGCTGAACGTGTTTGGGACAGCGATCTCAAGCGTTTCCTGACGGTTCAGGAAATGGCCATCGCGGAAACCTTCATGAGCGAGGAAGAAGGGGTGAAGATCATGCTCCCCAAGTCCGAGCGGATTCGCAAAGATGTGATCAAGCTCAGCCCGGAACAGAAAGCCCAGATCGAGGAACGCATTGGATGGAAATTTCCCGAACAATCATTCGAGATCTACATCGGTGAAACCGGAACGCAGATCGATGGCTACGCGTTGGTCCAGAATACGATCGGGAAGCACAAACCCATGACGTACATGGTTGGCATCGATAGCAAGGGCCAGGTTTCCAATGTCGAGCTGTTGGTCTTCCGCGAATCGCGCGGCAGCGAAATCCGCCAGAAGCGTTTCAATGCCCAATATGAAGGGAAGACGGTGCTCGATCCCGTGCGCATCAACAAAGACATTATCAACATCAGCGGCGCGACAATGTCGGTCCGTTCCATGAGCGCGGGAATCAAGCGCGTGTTGGTGCTGGTCGATGAGTTCTATTTGAAACCGGCCGGAGTCGGCAGCGACACCGTCGCCGCCCGCAAGTCTGAGAAGGGTATTTTCTCCTCGCTTTTTGGGAACTGACCGAAGCGGACCGAGCGTCCATGCATGCGCAACTTCAATCAGAAATTTAGGCTGCGTGACTCCGATCGTCATATCCGGTTGTTGTATACGTTGTTCTTGCTGTTGATGTTCGTCGGTTTTTGCTTCTCGTTTTTTTGGGCACATAGCATGACGGGTTTGTCACCACAAGGCATCGCCGATCACTATCGAGGGTCCGATGCAACCTTCGGGGAGCCGATGTCGTTTCGAGAACTGGCGGAAATTACCCATTTTCATCTCTTTACGATGCCGGTCGTGTTCATGATCTTGATTCACGTGATGTACCTCACCAGCGCAAGCCATACGCTGAAAGCTGTCGTCACATGGGCTGGATTCGGCGGCGTGATTCTCGACCTGCTGTCGCCCTGGCTGATCAGCTATGTTTCTCCTATTTTCGTCGTGTCGATGTTGACCGGCGATACTCTGATGACCGTCAGTTTCCTGGTCATGATGGTGGTTCCACTATATGAAATGTGGATCCTCGGACAGCCGTTGTTGGGAGGGAAACGACCACAAGAATCATAGCTATAGGTACGAGCCACAATACATTAGTTAGCGGCCAGCGGTTCTTCACCCAGAGCCCGGAATCACGTGAGTGGTTGCGGGCTCTTTGTTTTTCACGGAGGGAATTCATGTACGTCGATGCTGCAGAACAGGTTGAGCCGGCTGTTGTCAAGATTCAACGCATGCTCAGAAAGATCGACCAGCTTCATCTCCCGCGCGCCTCGCGTCGCGACCTTGAAAGTATTCTGGTCCGGCAGGTGAGCAACGAGCTCGATCGGCTTTTGCCTTGGCAAGCAGGACATGGACAAGAGACAGCAGCCGTTGCGTTTCGGATCGGACAGGCGGCCCATCTCGATGACGAGGTTTTGCACCAACTAGAACTGGCTGCCCTGCTTCATGATCTCGGCCTTCTCATGCTTCCGCCTCATCTGCAAACCGGGCAAGGATCGCTTGAGCCGGACTCTTACGTAGCGATACAGAATCACGCCCGGTTAGGGGCGACCCTGCTCGAACCCTTTTCCTTTCTCCGTGAGGCGACTGTCATGATCGCCCATCATCATGAGCGGTGGGATGGATCGGGTTACCCCTATGGGCTCAGGGGAGAGTTCATCCCATTCGGATCAAGGATACTCGCCGTCGCCGACGCCTTCCAAGCCATACAGGTTCCAGGGGTCCGCGATCGATCCTTGCGTGATCACATCGCACTTCGAATTCTGCGGGTGGCTTCAGGAACTCAATTTGATCCGCTTGTCGTCGATATCCTAGTCGAACTCTTCGAGGAAACCGATGCGGTGTGCGTGAGAGAAACACGTTACCGGTAACCCAGCCGGCGTACGACCTACGCCGCTCTCGAAGTGGGAGGCCCACCCCTCTCACTTGACCGGCAAGGGTCCTCACCTCCCGAGGATCCTTGCCACCCCGGCTCGTGCGGCGGGTAGGGATGGTATCGATAAGCGGAATCGGCATGAGAAGGACAATGAGATCCATCATGAAACGCTTTTCATCCACGCTGCTCCTGCGGGAGCGAAAGAATACCCACAGCTCGACAGTCCCCTAATCAACAGAAGGAACGGTGCACCATGAGTCGTGACAGGATGCCGAGTCAACCACAGACCTATCTGGCTTTTCTATGCTCGATGCTTTTCCTCATCGGAGCGGTTGCCTGCTCGGGGGATGAAAGCTCGCCCCCTTCTCCACCTATCGCCTCCAGCGGGACGCCCGGCGCCGAAGAGGCCGTCGGCGAACGGCTGTTCTTTGAGACGCGATTTGCCCAGGCGTTCAAGGTGTTCCTGGACAATGGCGGCGACCTCAACGACCCCAATGCCGGTGATGGTGTCGTCGATACCGTCGAAACATTGGGAGCACCGATCGCCCCGGGACCATTCAAGGGCATGTCGATGAACTGCCGGGCCTGCCATTTGGTGGATGACACCCTTTCATCCCCTGGTGGCGGCATGAGAACCTATGCCGACTTCGCGCGCCGAAGTCCGATTCCGGCGAGAACGGACGGCAAGACTCACGCGCCGAGAAATTCTCCGCCGCTGGTCAATTCGACTCTGCAAAGGCCCGGAGGCGTCTTGTTCCACTTCGACGCCGAGTTCAATTCCATGGAAGAGCTGGTCGCTGCGACGTTCACTGGACGGAATTTTGGCTGGCTTCCCGGCGAAAAGGGGCAGGCGATCGCGCACATTGCACAGGTGGTTCGGGGAGATGATGGTTCCTTTGACCTTACCAACAGTGGCTTTTCTTATCGTATCTTGTTCACTGGAACTAATCCAACCATTCCCGACGAGCTACGCTTACCTCCTCAATTTCGCGCCTTCATCGGATCAGCCACCGACCAGGAGATTTTCGACGCAGTCGTGAGAGTAGTCGCGGCTTACGTGAACGGCCTTCTGTTTTCACAAATCGACGACAACGGGACGCCGATTCGTTCGCCGTTCGATGTCTTCTTGGCCATCAACGGCTTACCTCAGCAGCCTGATCCGAACGAATCTCCGCTGTCCTATAGCCGGCGCCTCCGGGCGCTCGTCAATGCACCGAGCTTCTCTCCGCAGTTCGTGACGTCCAATCCTAACCGATCGAATGGACAATTTCAGTTCCACTCGCAGGCGTTCGAGTTCGGCGCGACAGAACTTGCCGGCTTGAAGATGTTCCTGACGGAGCCCTCGACGCTGCCTGCCTCACCGACTGAAAGAAGCGCAGGCAAGATCGGCAATTGTCTTGTTTGCCATGCAGCCCCAAATTTTACCGACTTCAAGCTGCATAACACCGGCACGACACAACGTGAATACGATCTCATTCACGGAGCAGGACAATTTGCAGGATTGTCGATCCCAGACTTATCTACCCGTAACGCAAACTACGATCAGTTCCTCCCAGCAACCGAAACCCATCCTGCGGCGCTGGAACCGTTCCGCGCCATTCCGACACGCGGGGCTCCCGCCCTGACAGATCTTGGCGCATGGAATGTGTTCGCCAATCCGGATATGCCGGGACCTCACGCAAAGATCCGCGCGATCCTTTGCGACGACCGAGAGCCCTGCCCGTTGTCGGATACGACGCTCCTCGACCGTGCCATCGCGCAGTTCAAGACACCAGGCCTGCGTGACCTTGGCCATTCGGCCCCCTTCATGCACAACGGGCAATTCGACACGCTCGAACAGATCGTGGACTTCTACCGAGAGGTATCGGATCTCCAACGTACAACTCGCCTGCGGAACGGCGATCGTGAGCTGGGGGGTATTGCCCTCACACCCCAAGATGTCGCTCCTCTCACGGCTTTCTTGAAGGCACTGAACGAGGACTATCAATAGACAATGTCTAACTATTTGCCACGGCCCGTACGCCCCATTGAGACAGACGAGATCTCTGGAATCGTACCCGCATCCACATTCGCTCATCATGGCCTGTAAGCGCTGCAAGAAACCTACAGGTCATCAGAGTCCTCTGCTCTGGTGCATAACGTGTCGACGGTTTCAGCGTCAACGAGGGCAGGTCAGGGGACTGGTGCGATCGCTTCGGACGCGACGGCTCAAAGCCTGGTTAAAAACGCTTCCCTTCTCGTAGCTCTGAGTAAGCCTAAGGAAGCGGAGATCGTGCAAGGTCAGCTCGCGGGTACGCAAGCACTCGCTTGCGCACCCCTTGACTTGCATTACTTCTTGACCTGCTCGGCGAGGTAGTTCTGGATTCCAACCTGTTTGATGGTCCGCAGCTGGATTTCGAACCAGTCGACGTGCTCTTCCGAATCTTCGATCATATGTTCCAGTAGGTGACGTGTCGTGAAATCACCGACTGTGGCGCAGTGCGCGATCGCCTTTCGGAGCAACTCTACGTCTTCGCGCTCGAAAGCCAGATCCGCTTGAAACAGAGCCTCCACGTCCCGCCCCTGCGCCACAGCATCGAGATGTTCCACATCCGGCGCACCATCCAAGTACAGAACATGATCGATGAGTCCGGAAGAGTGCTCTACTTCCTCATTCGCCAAGTGACTGTAATGGTCATGCAGCCGGTCATATCCCCAATTCTTAGACAGAGCGGCATGCAACAGGTACTGGTGCACGGCCGTCAGTTCCGCTTTCAATATCTGATTGAGATGCTCAAGGACGCCTTCTTTGGCTTTCATGGTCTCCCTCTCAGGATTCCTTTTTGATCTGTTCAGCCAGGTAGTTCTCCAGGCCAACTTGCTTGATCGTCTCCAGTTGGGTCTCGATCCAATCGATATGCCCGTCGACGTCTTTCGCCATATCTTCAAGCATGTGACGAGTCGTAAAATCGCTGACCTTCGTACAATGCACGATCCCTTCGTTCAACAACGTCAGCATCTCCTGCTCGGCCTTCAAGTCCGATTTAAGTTGTTCAGCTACGGTCTCGCCCACCTGGACGGTGTTCATTCGTTGCACATTCGGCACGCCCTCAAGATAGAGAATATGGCCGATGAGTTCGTCGGCATCTTTCATCTCATCGATGCTCCGTTCCCGCACCTTGTGATGAAGCCGCTCATAGCCCCAGTTGCTGCACATTTTGGCATGAACAAAATACTGATTGATGGCGGTCAAATCCGCCGTCAAAATTTTATTGAGGATGTTGATGACCCCTTCTTTGGCTTTCATGATTGTTGGTCTCCTTTCGAGCTGAGCCCACGGCGTTTGTGTCATTATCATCACGTCTAACGGGCGTCGTCAACTCGATAACGGCAGTCATTCCGAGTTTACTTCTCAGTTTCGATGAAATGAATTCTCAGTATTGGACGATCGCGTCCACACCACGACGGCATGCATCCGATGCACACCGCTCACGTGGCTTGACTACTTGAAAGAACGGTCTGCGAGGTGGTACATTTTCAGAAATCTGGACCATCAGGGACATTGATACTGCAATTGATACTGCAGATGAAGTCATGATCAAGCAGGGAAGACGTTTCGGCACACCCCTTTTCCTATTGGCTCTCACGGCCATATTCAGCCCCAGCCTCGCCGCCGCGCACGGAAACGTGACGATTGAAGAGGATATCTGCGTGCGAAGAGTGGGCGGGAATATGGTGCATTTTAGCGCCTACCAGCCACAAATTGAGCCGAAAGCTCAATACTGTACGGATATCCCGGATGTGGGTGACACCTTTCTCGTGGTGGATCTGGTCGACCCGAGCCTGCGTAGCCTGCCGGTGGGAGTCAAGATCATTCGAGGGGTCAATGAAAATGAGCAAGACGAGGCCAAGACTGTCGCGTACTGGAAGCCGGTTTCTCACCCTGACGGCGTGGTGAGAGGAGAAGCGACGTTGGACAAGGGTCTCTATAAGTTGATCATAACGGCAGAAGGGCTCAGCCCTTCCTCCTATGTACTGCGAGTGCAGCAGATCGACTATTCAAAATTCGGGCGCGCGGCGCTAGGACCCTTGGCCTTGCTGCTGGTACTCGGGATCGTTGGGTATGAGCTGTCAAAATCGAGCCGAGTGAGGGGTTGGTTTACATCTCGCCGTCGTTCGTGAGCAGCCGGCGCCACAGGTGACTATCTGAGCATTCACTTCACCATTCCAGAGAGGGATCATTCATGAGGCCTTTCGCATACCTGAAATTGACGGTTGGATGTGCAGTATTTGCTATGGGTGCCCTCTTGTCCTCGCAGGCCCATGCTCACGGCGGGCTCTCCATGGCTGAGGACATGTGCAAACTCACGGTCGGTCCCTACATGATGCACTTCAGCGGCTACCAGCCGGAGAACACGCAGCAAAAACAGTTCTGTGAAGACATCCCGGCGACCGGCCAAACGATTGTCGTGCTGGATTACATCGAGCAGGAACTTCGCACGCTCCCTGCCGAAGTTCGCATTATCAAAGACACCGGCTCAGAGGACAATATCGAGGCTAATACGGTCTTTCACCTTCCGGCCAAAGTGTACCCTAACGGTTCCATCGACTTTGCGTACACATTTGAGAAACCGGGTAAGTTCGTCGGCCTGGTCACCGTGGGCGAAAATAAGCAACATGTCTCCCGATTTCCCTTCTCGGTGGGAGAGCCGAAGGTCTTTTCCAAATTCTTAAATATATATATGGTTCCCGTCGCGGCGGTGGTCATCGTAGGGGCGATCGTCTTTTTCATGCGCGACCGCCAAAAATCCTCCCCAGTTGCGACTCCCTAGCAGAGGGCGGCGACGGGACCACTGCGAGTGATCAGAATCAGAGAAAGAAGAGGTATAAAAATGTCCTGTCCCTTGCTGATTCGTGCTTCGGTATGGTGCTTGTTCCTTCTGGTCGCCGCTCCGCTCTCAGCGCTGGCTCAGCATGGACACGAACTGGCACCGGATACGTGTGTCCTCCACATCGGACCCTATAAGATGTACTTCCACAGTTATCTACCTGACACCTACTACGACCGGCAATTTTGCCAGGAGCTTCCCGGGATAGGAAATACCGTTTTGGTTTTCGACTATGTCGAACAGGAGCTTCGCTCGCTCCCTGTCGAAGTGCGCATCATCAGAGATACCGGCTCGGAAGACAATCTTGAGGCCGCGACAATTGCGCATCTCCCGGCCAAGATCCACCCAGCCGGATCCATCGACGTGAAATATAACTTTGACAAGCCTGGTAAGTTCGTTGGCCTGGTTTCAATCGGTGAAAAGCGCGAACATGTTTCCCGCTTCTCTTTTTCAGTGGGTGAAACAAGCGCCGTCTCACACCTCACGCATTACATCATGGTGTTTGTGCCGGTGTTAGTAGGCATCGCTGTAGCCGTGTTCTTCGCCTTTCGGGATCGTCGCAAACCTTCGGGAGTCACCGCGTCGTAGGCTGCTGCTCCATCCCTGGAGCGCTAAACCAGACAGCCAGGTGGGGCGTCAGGTCGGGGGTACGACAATCGGGCGCATGGAGGACATATGATCGGCTCACTGAGCATGCACAGACTCGCACCCGCGATCTTGACCGTGGCGTTAGCCTTGGGAACACCCGTTACCTCGGCCCTGGCGCATTCGATGTTGGTCAAGGCGGAACCACCACGGCGGGCTGTCCTCACCAAGCCGCCAAGTCAAGTGCGCTTGTGGTTCAACGAGAAAATTGAGGGAGATTACGCCTCACTCGTCGTCCTTGATGCCAAGAAACAGCCAATCACCGATGTGAAACCCACCCTGGCTCCCGATGATCAGAAATCGATCGTCCTGCCGCTGCCAGATCTGGCCCCCGGCAAGTATTCCGTAAAGTTTCGTGTCCTCTCGGTGGACGGGCATGTCGTCGAGTCGTCTTTCGACTTCACCGTAAAGGGCGACGTTCAAAAGAAATGATCGAGGTTGCCAGCGCGCTGTTTCGGTATTTGCAGCTAGTCTCCTCTATGCTGCTGATCGGTGGTTGCGTGTTTTTGGCAATCGCCGAGCAGAAGGGCTTTCCTTCCGGGCATACGTGGCCAACTCGTCTGAAAAAGACCTTTCCATGGCTAGCCGTAACATTGCTGCTCGGATTATTCGGTCTCCTGGCCACAACGACGGCGCAAGCGACGGGAGTTCCCGACAATGCTTGGAGTCCACAAGCCTGGCTGGAGTTTTTGCGAAAGACTCGGGTCGGGTTTATTTGGACCCTACGCGCTGCCAGTGCCCTCGCGGTCCTTGTGATCGTTCTGTACGTTCGGATTTTTCCTCCAGCACAATGGCGCTACGTCACAGGTGCATCAGCTGCGGGGCTGACCCTGGCCTTTGGTTCTCTCGCGAGCCATTCGGCGGCCGAAGAACAAGCAGTCTTGGCCACCGTCACCTATGCGTTGCATCTCATCGCAGCCAGCGTCTGGTTCGGTGGTCTCCCGGGGGTGATCCTCGTTGCCTCCACCACCACGACCGAATCAACTGACGACCGATCGCGTGCCGGGGAAGTGCTGAACCGTTTTTCGGCGATGGCTCTCCCCACGATGATCGCCATCGTCGTGTCCGGTCTCATCGTGGCTGATCGCATGATCGACACCAATTATGCCGGCCTCGTCGCTACGACTTACGGCTGGCTCCTCATCGTCAAACTCACGCTGCTGGCCATCATTCTTATAATCGCCTCGCGCGCGAGGTCAGTGTGGGTACCCTCACTGAGGCAAAGTCTAGAAACAGCTGCGGTGGGGGGGCTAAAGCTGCGGACTTGGGTGAAGATCGAGTTCGTCCTCGCCATCATACTGGTGATTGTCGCTACGTTGTTGGCCAACGCCGTGCCTGCCAAGCATGACGTCATCGATAACTGGCCTTATCCGTTTCGCTTTTCAATCGATGCGAATTGGGTCGATCCGCTTGTACGCACAATCGTCCTGACCGGCCTCGTATTCCTTTTCACAGCCGGAATCACGATCGTTCTCGGTCGCAAGAAACAGTGGGGAACCTCGTGGCGAATCACCGTTCCGACAGTACTGGGAATCCTTGGACTTGGCGCAACACTCTATCCCCTTTCCGTACAATCGTACCCGGAAACCTATCGAAAAACTCCAGTCCCGTTCGATGCCATCTCGATTGCCAATGGCGTCGATTTATTCGCGGCGAACTGCACCCCTTGTCATGGACCGCAAGCAAAGGGAAATGGCGTATTGGCCAAGACCTTGCCGAAACAACCGATCGATCTTCTGACAGAACCGCATACCGCGATGCACACGGCGGGTGATTTCTTCCATTGGCTGACCTACGGTCGATTCAACGGGATCATGCCGGCCTTCGGTGAGAAATTTACTGAAGAAGAACGTTGGGACCTGCTGAACTTTCTCCATGCCAATTCCCGAGGGTATCAATCGAGAATCATCACTCCCCGTATTCTGTCTGAGCAACCATTCCTGGCCACGCCGAACTTCTCATACACAGCTCATGACGGCTCAAGCGGCACGTTGAAAGATTTCCGCGGGAAGCAAGGTGTGTTGCTGGTCCTCTTCTCCTGGCCGGAATCGCATGCTCGGCTCGATCAACTCCGCACGGCTGCCAGCACGATCACCGGAAAGAATACGGCCATCGTAGCAGTCCCCATGACTGACTTGCCTCCGGATGAGCTGGGCGCAATCGTTCGGGATACGCCCTTCCCCGTCGTCACACAGGGTGCACGCGAAATCTCGAGCAGCTATGCCCTATTCCGAAGGACGCTCTCCATTCCGGATCTGTTCGGCGAAGGGACGCGCCCGAAACACATGGAATTTCTCTTCGACCGCTTTGGTTATTTGCGGGCACGGTGGATTCCTAATGGAGACGGAGTGGGGTGGACGGACATGACCTTGCTGACGCAGCAAATCACCCAGCTCAATCTAGAGCGAGAAATCCTGCCTCCACCAGGCGATCACGTTCATTGAGGAGTGCATTTGTACGTAGTTGACTCGGAAATACTCCTCTTTGAGAACGGACAGGCATAACGTCGGCTGAAAAGACAAACTGACCCTACTACCCTACTAATAGGGGGCATCTGCTGTCCTTGACTTCCAGCACGGGCGGGAGTATACGTGCAAGCTCCAGATTCAAATCTCCCATTTGCGCTGTGCGCAAGGGTTTCGTTGACCTCTCCCATGATATTTTGCTTGACTCGTCTTCGAGCTTTGTCGGATACTTGTTCACCTTTGCGGGTCCTTCCACAAGAGTAAATTCACCCGTCGTGGCTGGACCTTTTGTTGAAACGTTGCATTTCAGTGGTCGCACACTTTCATTTAACACAAGGAGGTAGGGGACATGGCTGCTGACAGTTCCGGGCGAGGGTATGACATCTCGCAGTGGTACGATTCGAAGCCGGTGAAGATCGGCTGGTTTGCGATGTTGGCGATCGGGGTGTTTTGGGTGGTCTACCAGCGGACCTTCGGGTATTCACACGGGTTGGATTCCATGACGCCGGAGTTTGATTCCGTGTGGATGGGGCTGTGGCGG
Source organism: Nitrospira sp. (assembly GCA_030444405.1). Taxonomy (GTDB): domain Bacteria; phylum Nitrospirota; class Nitrospiria; order Nitrospirales; family Nitrospiraceae; genus Nitrospira_D. The sequence goes on along the minus strand of JARFPM010000040.1, from coordinate 229 downwards.
TTTAACATTATCGCCAATGCCATTTTCTTTGCGGTGTCGATCGGCTGGATCTGGTCGACGCGGGACCGCAACTTGGCCAACTTGGACCCCAAGCTGGAGCTCAAGCGGTATTTTTATTGGATGGGGTGGTTGGTGTGCTACATCTGGGGCGTGTACTACGCGGGCAGCTACACGTTGGAGCAGGATGCGGCGTGGCACCAAGTGATCATCCGGGACACCAGCTTCACGG
>JARFPM010000112.1 GCA_030444405.1 Nitrospira sp. | reverse complement strand
GCCGCCCGTTTCGCCGAAAGCGAAGGAGCGGGTGTCGCCATTGCCCCCAGCCAAGACCCCCGCCGACAAGCTCATTCAGCTGCTCATCCAGAAAGGCGTGCTCTCTGAAGAAGAAGGACGTGCGCTTTATCCGCAATGATCCCTCCCCGAGGAATGGAATCCAAAGAAACTGTTTGTATGATCCGGTCCTACGGCACTGCTCAACGAGTCGACAGATCGCCACCTATTATGATGGAGCGATTTGGCGGCGTTCGCCGAAACAAGGGCGCCACGCCGTTCCCTACCTCCTCATTGTTTACGACTGAGCTGTTTTGACCAGACCGTGGTCGGTTTTCCCGCTATGTTGAACGATGGGTGCTCAGTCGTCCCTCATTCCGTGATAGCAAACCTCGAGGGCTGAACAGCTGTAACCGCGTCCTCTCTGTTCAATCCTCTGACGATGGCGTGCTCTCTGGCGAGCCCGGCTGTCATCCGGTTGAGTCTGTGGCGATTTTTGCTGTAGATGGCTTCGATCAAGGGGTCGTGAGGATTGGTTCACATATTCACCGAGATGGAGAGATGGTCAATGGAAAAGGAGGAATGCTCAATGGCAGATAACAGGGGGTGTTCATTGGGAGCGGTGGGATTGGCGTTTGTGACCGGAGGGTTGCTGGGAGCGGCGGCGGCGCTGTTGCTGGCACCGCAGTCTGGTCGTGAGTCACAGAAGCAGTTGCGAGGGTATGCGCGACGAGCCGAAGAGGGCGTTCATGAGCTGGCCGACAAGGCCAGCGAGGTTGTGGACCAGGCGCTGGACAAGGGGCGCGAATTCATCAAAGACAAGCAGGCGGTCCTGACCGATGCGGTCGAGACCGGTCGCGCTGCTCTGTCAGCGGAGCTTAGGCGCCTGTCCAAAGAAGTGAAGGGGTGAATGCACCTGTCTAGCGACAGCTAGCGCGCCCGTGAATCACGCCGGGCCCGGATCGGTTGGGGCCCCTGACACGCACGCTCCTGACAAAGCGGATCACGATGCAGGACTTCGTCATTTTCGACGACTACGGCGAGTTCGCGGCTCAGATGAGCGCGTGGTTTCAGGTGGGTACGATCAAGTTCCGCGAAGACATCGTGGATGGTCTAGAGAGGGCCCCGCAGGCGTCATCAGCCTGTTGGAAGGCAAGAATTTCGGCAAGCTGTTGGACTCGTTCATATATAGATGTGCTGCATAAGGCGTTTCGACAGGAACTCCATACTTCAACTTTCCTAGGCTGCTTTTAACTGAAAGGAGATCGCATGCGAGTCGTTTCTTATTTTCTTTTTGTAATTGTTCTAGGTGGGTTTGTGGCCACAATCAACGGTTCTTTCGCCTATGCGAAGACCGTTGAAGCCGGAGATTCCAGTTCGAGTTGGATCGGAACCGGCGAGTTCTTGGAACTTGGAAATGGAGAACAGGTCGTCAATGGAATTGTGAAAGGAGTCCTCTGATCTCCCGTCATAAAGACGGAGCCAAGATGATTGTCCATTCCTCCAGACTGACGTGTCCGGTCCGTGTGAATCTCAACAGAAACAAAGATTATCAGGCGATAGAAGGCCTCTGCACGGTCGTGGCGCATGAAGGCAAGGACGTCGGATATGCCCACTGGAAGTGCACTGGAAATGTGAAAGAGTGTACGGGCGATTTCACGTTTACGGGCGGTGCTGGTGGATTCAACGGAATGTCAGGAACCACTCCGTTTCAGACCAGTATCGTCTTCGAGTTGCAGGACGGGAAAAATGGTCAGGCGATCGGGTATGCGGTCTGGCCAAACCTGACGTATACGTTGCCCTAGCGGGATTACGGATTCGATACACCGGGGGACTACCGGGAACTACAGAGTGCGACGCTGCCTCAGACCCTCTAGTACTATCTATCATATCTAAAATGATTTAGGAGGGCAGCGCCGATCATTCTCGCAGGTTCCGGCGTGGTATGAGCGTGAGGTGAGACCCGACGCTCGATCGGTCGGACCACCTCCTTCGTGAAACGGCCTTTCTTTCTGCCACGGTCCGTGAGTTGCTTGGCCTGCATATTATGATGACATGACCTTTGGTTGCAGGTCGGCAGATGCCAGATCCGCCACTGAACCTAATGTGCTATGGGTTCTCATTATCGAAATAGAGCCGGTAGAGACGGCTCTACTTGTTCGATTCATCCCTCAGTAATTCTCCAACTTGAGCAATTGTGACCAGATCTTCTAAGGAGATAGCTGCTAGTTTAGACATTGGCAACGGGTTCGTTGAGGATGGTGCCGCTTTGGTTTGCCGGGGAATGCCATCCATGAATTAGAGATTAGTCGGATAGGATTAGACTAGCGGAGGCCACTTCTATAGGGGCTCCAAACACCGTACAACGAGTCCATGAATCGGTATGGGGTACGAGGCGGTCATTCCTGATCAACCTGGCTAGCATGGCGGCGGGGTTCAGAGCCACGACGGCCGTCGCCAAGGGACATATTCACCGAGATGGAGAGATGGTCAATGGAAAAGGAGGAATGCTCAATGGCAGATAACAGGGGGTGGCGGCGTTGTTGCTGGCACCGCAGTCTGGTCTCAAGTCGCGGGAACAGTTGCGAGGGTATGCGCGACGAGCCGAAGAGGGTGTTCATGAGCTGGCCGACAAAGCCACGGAGGTTGTGGACCAGGCGCTGGACAAGGGACGCGAGTTCATCAAAGACAAGCAGGCGGTTTTGACCGAGGCGGTCGAGACCGGTCGTACGGCCATGCATAGGGAGCGTGAGCGACTGTCCGGCGACAAGAATGCGTGTTTGTGAAGTGCTTGGGTGCAGAATGATTGAATGTGCGATGAATGTTCGAACAAAGGGAGAATCAAGATGAGCACTATTATTATTGTCGTATTGGGTGTGTTGTGTCTCGGCGTACTTCCGATCTGGCCGTACAGCGGAACCTGGGGATATATGCCCAGCGGCGGGCTGGGTTTCCTCCTCGTGGCTCACACTATTCTGACTCTGATGGGCCGGACGGAACGGGCGGCAACTGTAAAGCCGTAATGGGCGTGAGCGCTCGTAGCTGAGTAGGCCTCTGTTGGCGGAGCCACGTTTCACTGATGTCAAGTTCCGTGAGGGCGTTACCCCGTCTTGAACGGCCGTGGTTTCGCAGGTTCTCAGGGATGTGAGTAGCCCTGCGCTCCGCCTCCTGCATATGGCCTGTTCCAAGGACGGAGCATAGGGCGATGATCGATATTAATTCAGGGACATTCGACCAGCTGAAGACTCTGGTCGGAATCGGAGACACCTATGCCAAGAGGATTGCGGAAGGACGACCCTATCAACGCACGGATGAGCTGGTGATAAGGAAAGTTATTCCGCAAATGACCTACGATAGGCTCAAGGATTACATCATAGCGAGGCCGAAATAATGCAACCGACGACAAATCGGGAAGCGATGAATTTGGCAGTGGTCAGAGCACGTAGCCAGCAAGGAACCGCAAAGGAGGAGAATATGCAGAACAGATCTCGGACATCCATCATGATCATGACGGCATTCTTCATGGGATTTGGGCTGGGAGGCCTATGACTGCAGTATGCTGCTGCCGAAGCGATATTTTGACTTTCGACGTCGGTGAGCCAGCTCGGCAGTGGGTTGGTGGAGATCCAGAAGAATGTCGACGGCCTTCAAAAGAATATGGGAACGGTCAAACAGGTCAAAGAGCAACTGAGCAGTCTGTCCCCACAAGGTGGGGGCACTCCAGGAGGGGACCTACTGAAAAATGGTGGCGATTCATTGAAAGGCATGAAGACAGAATTCTGAGTCGCGTGACGCAAACACTTGAGGGAACCAACCTATGAGCCAGAGATGCAACGGTACCGCTAGTACGGGTGCAATCAGTTCCGAAACGCGTCTTGGCATGACCTGGTCCGTGATGGCAGGCATGGTCGCGCTGCTGATGCTGATAGGGACGACTGTGGCTTCAGCCGAGCAGACTGCCACAGAATCAGTAAGAAGCACCATCGATGAGGTGATCCATATTCTCAACAGTGAAGAGCTGAACCAGCCGGGCCGCTCGGTGGAACGACGTCAGAAGATCGAGCAAGTCATCAGGCAGCGCGTCAACTATGAAGATATGGCCAAACGGGCTCTGGGCTGGCCCTGGATCGAACTGACTCACCCCGAGCGGCAGGAATTTGTTGCCCTCTTTGTTCAGTTACTCCGAGACACGTTTGCCGGTCGAATTGACAACTATGCCGACGAGCAGGTGCTCTACCTGTCTGAACAGCACGAAGAGAACTGTGCCGAGGTAAGAACGAAGCTGTCGGGTCACAAGGCGGACACCTTCCTAGATTTTCGCTTAGCCGACAAGGTCGGCCATTGGTATGTGTACGATGTGGTCATCGACGGCGTGGGCCTCGTGAACAATTACCATGCACAGTTCGCCAGCATTATCCGCGACCATTCCTACGCAGGCTTGGTGAACAAGATGAAAGAGAAGACACTCGTGGTGAAAGCGTTTGAAACGATCACGGCTCCATAGTTCTGCACGCAAAAACAGCGAGTGGGCATGCTGGTGGTGAGCCGGAGTATTACAACTAAAAATCCCAGGATGGGGAAGAGCACGGCTCAAGGGTGTGTCAGATGACTGTCCGGGGGCTGTCGTTGGACAAAGATCCCACGCGCTGTTGTCTCATCCGGATGGATTCCCCCTGAAAAGGCTTCATGCCCGGATTGCCAACTGTACACTCACCATCCGGATCGGAATCGGTGACCTTGGATGACTGATTTGCTGCCCTCTCGTGACCACACTCGATGATCTCACGTTCAGTATGTTTGATGTGCTTCAGCAACTGAGTCAGCCTGGCGACTCCGGAGTTGGTCGGTAAGTCTATGGGTACGATGTTTTCACCTGTTGCCAAGAGTGCCGAGCTGGAAGAACCGATTCGCGCCGAGCTCTTCGGTGTCGAGCGGCTCGAACAGCATGCTGCAAGTCTCGCGGTGGCACAGGTCGTCACCGATGATGCACGGGTAGGCCGGTTACTCACTCCTAGAGTTCTCGAAAACGGAGGGGTCTTGGTGGAGTCTTATCGGAGCATCGCCCGTGCGATTCGTGATGAGAAAACGATTACCCCGGCGGCTGAATGGTTCGTCGATAATTTCCATATTGTCGACGAACAACTTCGCGAGATCATCGACGATTTGCCTCCAGGGTATTACCGACAATTACCCAAATTGGCATCCGGACACTTGAAGGACCATCCACGGGTCTTTGGAGTGGCCTGGGCATTCGTTGCCCACACCGACAGTCGTTTCGACCCCGACATGCTCCGTCGCTTTGTGATGGCGTATCAACGTGTGCAACCACTGACGATCGGTGAATTGTGGGCTCTGGCGATCTCACTGCGTGTCGTGTTGGTGGAGAATCTTCGAAGGCTGGCCGAGCGGATCGTCCATAGCCGGGAGGCCCGGTTGGAAGCCGATGAACTGGCGGATAGCCTGTTCGGGAGCGGAGCCTTGGCCGCACAGCCTCCGGCCAATGCGCTCCGTCGTTTTGAGGGCAAACCATTAGCCACTGCGTTCGCCGTACAGCTGGTTCAGCGGCTCCGCGACCTGGACCCGAAGGTACGTCCCGTGCTGCGGTGGCTGGACGAACGCCTGGCCGCGCAGGGCGCGACCGCCGACGACATGGTGCATGCCGAGCATCAGCAACAGGCGGCCATGAGCATCACGGTCCGCAACATCATTACGAGCATGCGGTTGACGTCTGAATTCAATTGGGCGGAATTTGTCGAGGCGGTCAGTCCAGTCGATAAGATTCTGCAATGTGACTCCCGCTACGCCGAGATGGACTTTGTCACCCGGGACACGTACCGCCATGCGATCGAGGATCTCTCGCGCGGCACTGGTTTGCCAGAAATCGACGTGACTGTACGGGTCATGGATCGTGCCAGGCTGGCTGGGGTTGAGCCGCATGCGAGTGAGCAGCCGGAGCGGGATCGGCACACGGATCCCGGCTATTACCTTATCTCTCAGGGTCGCCGGGCATTTGAACGAGAACTCGGCTATCGGGTGTCCTGGAAGCAGCGGCTGCTGCGTTGGTATGTCCAGGCGTCCGCACCGGGCTATCTGGGATCGCTGACGATTGGGACCGCCATGGTTCTCGCCATCCCACTCTGGTATGCAGCCGCAAACGGCGTGACCGTTGCAGGCCTGGTGTGTCTCGGTCTCATTGCGCTCGTGCCGGCCTCGGACCTCGCCATGGCGCTCATCAATCGTACAGTGATGGCTATCCTCGGGCCGCGGTCATTGCCCCGGATGGCATTGCGGAACGGCATTCCCAAAGAATTGCGTACGATTGTGGTGGTCCCCACGTTGCTGACGAGCCGGGAGGGCATCGATGAACTGGTTGAGCGATTGGAAGTGCACTATCTGGCGAATGCGGATGATGACCTGCGCTTCGCTTTGCTCTCAGACTGGAGAGACGCCCCGAGCGAAAGCATTCCAGGGGATGCCGAACTGCTGGCAAGGGTTGTGGAGGGGATCGCACATCTGAACAAGCAGTACGGCCCTGCGGCCGGGGGCGGATCGCGCTTTGTTCTGTTGCACCGCAGGCGTGTCTGGAACGAGTCCGAGCAGGTGTGGATGGGATGGGAACGGAAACGAGGCAAACTCCATGAGTTGAATCAATGGCTGCGCGGCTCGACGAGCACGACGTTCATGTCCGTCGGTGGGCAGCTCCCTGAGGCGATTCCGTCGGTCCGGTTCGTCATCACACTGGATGCGGATACACGGTTGCCCCGTGGAGCCGCACACCGGTTAATCGGCACCATGATGGGGTCGTGCAGCCGCGGATTACGCCGTCGCTCCCGGGCAGCGGCGAGGGCTCGTATTTTCAACAGACGTTTTCCGGGCCCAGCGGGATCGATCCCTACGCGTCGGCCGTGTCTGATGTGTACCAGGATTTGTTTCGGGAAGGATCCTACACGGGCAAGGGCATTTACGAGATCGACGCGTTCGAGGCGGCGCTGGCGGACAAGGTGCCGGACAATGCGATGCTCAGTCATGATCTCTTCGAAGGGCTGTTCGCGCGCGCGGCCTTGGCGACCGACATCGAGCTGTTCGAAGCGTTTCCTGCCCACTATGAGGCGGGGGCAGCCAGGCAGCATCGATGGGCGCGTGGCGATTGGCAGCTGCTGCCCTGGCTGTTCGGGCGAGGGCATACCGGGTCTGAACCGCATCGCGCGGTGGTGATTCCCGCCATCGGCCGTTGGAAGATCCTCGACAACCTCCGCCGTACCCTGTCGGCTCCCGCGGCGTTTCTGACACTGATCGTCGGATGGATGCTGCCAGAAAGATCTGCATGGGTTTGGTCTGGGTTCATTCTGACCACCATCGCGATCCCCTCGCTGTTGTCCTTCGTGCTCGGGCTCTATCCTCGCCGATCCGGGATTGCCTTGCGCACCCATTTCCGTGGAGCCGGCACCGACCTAAAGTTGGCCGCGAGGCAGATCGCGTTGACCGTCACCTTCCTCGTGCATCAGGCATGGCTCATGACGGATGCGATTCTTCGCACGCTCGGTCGGCTCGTCTTCACGCACAAACGGATGTTGGAGTGGGTGACCGCAGCTCAAGCTGAGGATGCCTATACGTGCAATCTGACGAGGATGTATCGTCGCATGGCGGGCAGTGTGGCGCTCGCCGTCGCGGCAGCTGGTGGGATGGTAGTGTTTGGGCGCGATGAATCCTGGGCTGCTGCGGCTCCGTTTGTTCTGCTCTGGATGTCAGCTCCTGCCGTGGCACGGTGGGTCAGTTTGCCGCCTCCGCTCATGGGGGCCGAACCGATTTCTCCGGCCGATGCGCGGACGCTCCGATTGATTGCACGCCGGACCTGGCGGTTCTTCGAAACGTTCGTGTCTCCCGAGGACCATGCGCTGCCGCCTGATAACTTTCAAGAAGATCCCAAACCCGTCGTCGCCCATCGCACCTCACCGACCAACATCGGACTCTATCTGCTCTCAACTCTGGTCGCGCGTGACCTTGGATGGTTGGGGACCCTCGATGCTACCGAACGACTGGAAGCTACGCTGGCGACCATGAACCGTCTCGAGCTGTTTCGTGGGCATTTCTACAATTGGTACGACACACGTACCCTTCATCCGCTGGATCCGAAGTATGTGTCCTCCGTCGATAGTGGAAATCTCGCGGGACATTTGTTGGTATTGGGAAACGGATGCCGCGAGCTGATTCAACAATCTGCCATCAACGGCGATTTGTTTACCGGGATCGATGATGCCATCCAATTGTTACGCGATGCGCTGGAGGAGATTCCAGATCAGCGACAGACCCACACGGTGACCAGGAAGCAGCTGAGCCAAGCCATCGATGTGTTGGCCATGGCGCTCTTGTCGAGACCGATTGATCCCGCCGGCTGGACCGCCAGGTTTGGCAGGCTCACCACCTTGTCTCATACGGTCGCGGATATGGCTCAGGCATTGGGACAGGAGCGTGGTGATGACCCCGATGGGGAATTGCGCGCCTGGGCCGATGCGGTCCGGGCATGCCTGGAAAGCCATCTCCGGGACGCGGAACTGTTGCTTCCATGGGTCCGCTTCAGTGCGAAAGACCGGGCGGCCATGTTCGACCATCCGTCGGGACCATCGCCGGAGTGGGCGGTGATCGAGCCGTTCTTCCATCCCATTCCCACGCTAGCGGCTGCCCCTGAGCAGTTTGCGGATGCGCTTCGTGCGCTCGATCACCTACGGGAACGCTTGCTCAGTCGTCCCTCACAGGATCGGGCCACCTTGGCAAGAATCGCCCTCCTGGCTGATGCTATACGGCAATCGGTTGCGGATATCACGGCCTTGGCCCGTCGTCTCACGGCGATCACACAGAACGTGGAGCAGATGGCTCGCGCCATGGATTTCACATTTCTCTTCGATCCGACACGCAAACTGTTGTCCATAGGCTATCGCGTGCCGGAAAATAGCCTGGATCCCAGTTGCTACGACTTGCTGGCCTCGGAGGCCAGGCTGGCGAGCTTTATCGCCATCGCCAAGGGCGACGTGCCGTCATCGCACTGGTTTCACTTGGGCCGTGCCTTGACGCCCGTGGGAGACGGTTCGGCGCTCGTGTCCTGGTCTGGCTCCATCTTCGAATACCTCATGCCGGCATTGGTGATGCGTTTCCCGGCAGGCAGCTTGCTGTGCCGGACGTATGAGCTGATCGTCCATCGGCAGATTCAATACGGTAGAGAGCGAGGCGTGCCCTGGGGTGTTTCGGAGTCGGCCTATAATGCGCGCGATCTCGATCTGACGTACCAGTATTCCAGTTTTGGTGTGCCGGGGCTCGGACTCAAGCGGGGCCTCAGTGAGGATGTGGTCGTCGCGCCCTATGCCACTGCACTTGCGGCGATGATCAATCCCATGGAAGCCACGCAAGGTTTCGCGCGCCTCGCCGAGGCCGGAGGGAGGGGTACCTACGGGTTCTATGAAGCACTGGATTACACGGGGACGCGGGTACCTGAAGGGAAAGACGTGGCCATCGTGCGGGCCTATATGTCCCATCATCAAGGCATGACGTTGGTCTCGATCGCGAATGTTTTGAACAACGGCGTGATGAGGAACCGGTTTCATGCCGAGCCGATCGTCCGGGCTACCGAACTCCTGCTCCAGGAACGGACTCCGCGCGACGTGCCGGTGACGCGCCCGCGCGCGGAAGAAGTCGCTGCCGCGGCGCAAGTCCGCGACCTCATACCGCCGGTCGTGCGGCGATTTACCTCGCCGCATGAGGCAACTCCGCGGACACATCTGCTGTCCAACGGACAGTATGCGGTCATGCTGACCACTGCCGGTTCGGGGTATAGCCGGTGGCGGGATATCGCGGTGACGCGATGGCGCGAGGATGCGACGCGGGACTGCTGGGGTTCTTATATTTTTCTGCGCGATATCCAAACTGGGTCTGTATGGTCGGCCGGTTATCAGCCCAGTGGCGTCGATGCCGACGACTATGAGGTGTCTTTTACCGAAGAACGGGCCGAAATTATCCGGCGGGACGGCGATTGGAACACGACGCTTGAGGTCGTGGTGTCGTCAGAGGATGATGCCGAAGTGCGGCGCATCTCTGTGACCAATATGGGAACCAGCGCGCGCGATCTGCAAGTGACGTCCTATGCCGAGCTGTCCCTGGCTCCACAGGCTGTCGATGTAGCCCATCCGGCTTTTGCAAATCTGTTCGTGCAAACGGAATTCGTGCCGGAGGTCGGCGCGTTACTCGCCACCCGTCGCAGGCGGTCGGATGAAGAAACGACGGTGTGGGCGGCCCAGGTGGTTGTGGTCGAAGGCGACACCGTGGGTGCCCTGCAATATGAAACGGATCGCGCCCGGTTTCTCGGGCGCGGATACCATGTCCGCACGGCGGTCTCGATGATCGATGGGCGGCCGCTCTCGAATACCGTCGGATCCGTGCTTGATCCGGTGATGAGCTTGCGCCGCACGGTGCGTGTGCCTCCGGGCGGGACGGTGCGGGTCGTGTTTTCGACCATTGTCGGCCCGGCTCGCGATCACGTGTTGGAGTTAGCCGACAAGTACAGCGACCCGAGAGTATTTGAGCGTGCCCTGTCGCTGTCCTGGACGCAAGCGCGAGTGCAACTGCATCACCTCGGTATCGAGAACGACGAGGCGCAACTGTTCCAGCAACTGGCCAACGCGGTGCTGTACTCCGATGTCTCGCTGCGGCCGTCTTCCGAAACTCTGAGCCAGAGCACGGTGGATCGTGCGGCGCTGTGGGCGCATGGCATCTCAGGCGATCTGCCCATCGTGTTGGCCTGCATCGACAAAGCGGACGATGTCGACATCGTCCGGCAATTGCTCCGAGCGCATGAATACTGGCGCATGAGGCAATTATCGACCGATGTGATCATCCTGAATGAGAAGGCCTCGTCGTATGAGCAGGGGCTGCAAGGTTCGTTGGAAGGGCTTGTGCGCGGCAGTCGGCTGCGCCTCTGCCCGGATGCCGGCGGGGCGCGAGGCAGTATCTATCTTCTGCGGACCGACCTGCTCTCAGAGCAGGATCGGTTGCTGCTGCAGCAGGTCGCTCGGGTCGTCCTGCTCGGCCGGCGAGGCACGTTGGTGGAGCAGGTTACTCGCCTACAGCGCAGGAGCCGTGCGGCGTCGACGATCCCGTCTTCACCGCGTGCGGGCAAACGGCTGGATGTGCCGTTGCCTGAGCGAGAGCTCGAATTCTTCAACGGCTTGGGCGGCTTCGCAGACGATGGGCGCGAATATGTCACGATTCTCGGCGAAGGACTTCGGACGCCACGACCCTGGGTTAACATCATCGCGAACCCGTCGTTCGGGTTCCTCGTGTCGGAGTCCGGCTCCGGGTTTACCTGGTCGCTGAACAGCCATGAGAATCAGCTGACGCCCTGGTCGAACGATCCGGTGTCTGATCCGTCGGGTGAGGTGCTCTATATTCGCGATGATGACTCCGGAGAGGTCTGGGGTCCGACGGCGCTGCCGATTCGCGACGATCCGGCACCCTATGTCGCCTGTCACGGACAGGGCTATAGCCGCTTCCATCATGGTTCGCACGGTGTCCTTGCCGAATTGCTTCAATTTGTACCGCCTGAAGATCCGATCAAGATCTCTCGACTGACACTGCAGAATATGTCTGGCCGCTCGCGGCGCCTTTCAATCACTGCCTATGTTGAGTGGGTGCTCGGGAGTTCCCGCAGTGAGTCCGCCCCGTACATTATCACGGAGATCGATCCGGGGACCGGGGCGCTTTTTGCGCGCAGTATGCTAGGCGGCGAGTTCGCCGGACGCATCGCATTTACCGATCTTGCCGGAACACACACATCCTGGACCGGTGATCGCACGGAATTTCTCGGCCGTAATGGGACCTTCGATCGTCCCCTGGCGTTGCAAGCGGGAGGGGAATTGTCCCGAAAGGTCGGAGAGGGTCTCGACCCTTGTGGGGTCCTTCAACTGTCGATGGAGTTGAAAGCAGGCGCACGCGCCGAGATTATCTGGCTTCTTGGTCAGACAGCGGACAGAGAGCAGGCTCGTCTCCTGCTCAATCGCTATCGTGGGGCGGACGTGAACGCGCTCTTGCGTGAGGTCACCCGCCGATGGGACGACCTCTTGGGTGTTGTACAAGTCCATACGCCGGAGCGCGCGATGGATATCTTCTTGAATCGATGGGTGCTCTATCAAACGCTGGTGTGTCGCGTCTGGGCACGTGCAGCGTTCTATCAGTTGAGCGGGGCCTATGGGTTTCGCGATCAACTTCAAGATGTCATGGCCCTGAGCGTGGCGGCAGGCGATGTCACGCGCGAGCATTTGCTGCGGGCGGCCGCGCGGCAGTTTGTCGAGGGCGACGTCCAGCATTGGTGGCATCCTCCGTCCGGACGCGGTGTACGGACCCGCATTTCCGACGATCTGCTCTGGTTGCCGTATGCGGTGATCCAATTTCTTGAAGTGACCGGCGACATGACCGTGCTGGACGAAATGGTGCCTTTTCTAGAAGGCCCGGCATTGGCTGAGGGACAACAGGAATCCTATTTTGAGCCACGTGTGTCCCAGACGCGCGCCACTCTCTTTGAACATTGTGCGCGTGCGTTGGACCGGAGCCTTGTCGTCGGCAGTCATGGCCTTCCGCTCATGGGTACCGGAGACTGGAATGACGGGATGAACCGTGTCGGCCAGCAGGGCAGGGGTGAAAGTGTCTGGCTCGGCTGGTTTCTGCATACGGTCCTCTGGGAGTTCGCCAAGGTGGCGGCTCAACGCGGGGAGCGTGCTCGTGCCGAAACGTGGCGGCTTCATGTGAGTGCGTTGAAGGCCGCAATCGAACGGGACGGCTGGGACGGAGAATGGTACCGTCGCGCGTACTTCGATGATGGGACGCCACTTGGTTCCGCTGCAGACCAGGAATGCCGCATCGATTCGATTGCGCAGTCCTGGGGAGTGATCAGCGGCGCGGCAGATCCTGACCGTGGCGCGCGCGCCATGGGCGCTGTGGAACGGCATCTTGTGAATCGACGGGATGGGCTGATCCGTCTGTTGACGCCGCCCTTTGATCAGATGTCGAGGGATCCTGGCTATATCAAAGGCTATGTCCCTGGCGTACGAGAAAACGGTGGCCAATACACCCACGCGGCGGTCTGGACCGTGCTGGCCTTCGCGGCGTTGGGCGAGGGGGACAAGGCCGGCGAGTTGTTCCGTCTGTTGAACCCTGTTCATCGAGTCTCCTCGCGAGCGAGCGTGCAGCGTTACAAAGTCGAGCCCTACGTCGTAGCCGGCGACGTGTACGGTGAGCCGCCGCATGTTGGACGCGGGGGATGGACCTGGTACAGCGGCGCGGCGGGTTGGCTCTACCGGGCCGGTATGGAATGGATGCTGGGTTTCCGCTTGCGTGGTGCCACGCTCTCCATTGATCCTTGTATTCCGCGCTACTGGCCGGGGTACTCCATTCGTTTTCGGTATCATTCGGCGGTCTATGACGTCGCGGTGGAAAATCCACGCCATGTGAGCCGCGGTGTGACGCTGATCGAACTGGATGGCAACCCATTGATCAGCCGTGACAATATCCCCCTCGTCAAGGACGGTGAACACTACCTTCGCATCGTGCTCGGATGATCCATGTGGGAGGGGCCGTGATGCGTCTTTGTGGCGATATTCCTCCTTTGGCGTCCTCCGTTGTGGGGTGTTTCACCTCACGTCTCATTGGTCTACAGCTCTTGCTTCTCTCAACCACCGGAATTTTCGACGGAATGAATTGGCATGGTCTTCGCTCCTGCAATGAATAGTTATTCACACACCATGAGGCATGGTGAAATTGAAAGGAGAGTCAGATGCTCGAACAAGAGAAGATGACGAAGTGGGAATTACCCGGGGTTCCGGCCGGAGGATTGCGAAAGGTGGGGCAGATCAGAGGGACC
>JARFPM010000111.1 GCA_030444405.1 Nitrospira sp. | reverse complement strand
ATGCCAGTCGCGTGACTCCGTCGCATCCCGGAATTCAAAAATGGTATCGGGAGTCTTTTCTTACCAACCACGTGGGAAGATATCAGATCCCCTTTCCTGCGTCACGGCAGGTCTATCCGACCCAAATCAGGTTCAACCCCAGCGTTTCTGCTGCTTTGCGCTGCTTTACATCGGCGGTAATGAAGGGGATGTTCAGACCGGAAGCGGCTTGGAACGTAAGGGCCGAGGCGAGGTGCAGGGCATCGAGCGTCCTCAGTCCGGTTTTCTGGGCCAGTTCCTCAGCATGATTCAGGACGATCTCGCTGACTTCCACGAACTCCCAGTAACTCCGGTCTTTGCGGAGCCTCGACCGGATGGCAACAAAATCGCGCTGGGTGAGTTCACCGACCATGCATCGTCGGCTCACGACGGACAAGACTTCGACCGGGGCGACGGCCGAGGAGAGGAACCGATACTGCTGCAAGAGCCGTTGCGTGGCGGCTGAACCTTGTTCCTTCACATATCGTTTTACCAGTACGCTGGTATCGAAATACGCCCAACATGTCTGTCTCAGTGCTTGTCTCGCTCTAGCAGGCTGCTCAAAAGGTCCCCCAGCGGCGTTCTCGCGGCGCTCAGAGGCTCAACGTACGGCCATAAGTACGCCTTGACTGCTCGCTTGCGGCGACCTTGCTGGACAGGCTTTTTGACCAGCCTGCGGGCTCTTGTGAGATGGCCGGAGAGTTCTGAGTCTCCGACTTGCTTCATTTGCATAACAATTAGTCAACACCCCGCTAGCACCTAATTGTCTTGGATTGGGGACGTCCACGAACCGGTCTCGGCTTCCAGGTCGGAAGGCCGGCACGTTTTCCCGCAGGACGCAGAAAGCCCGCAGCCTCCAATCGTTGAATAGCCGCCGTCGCCTTGTCGCCGTTCCGAATCGGCCTCAACACCGCGAGCGGCCGCCCTCGTTCTGTCAGCAGCACTTCCCGCCCGCCCCTGACGGCTTTCACTAAGCGAGAGAATTGCTGATTCGCCTCACGCAATCCGATTTGCATATATTTCTCTCATAATGTAGTTATGTCACTACTTTAGTTCCGTCGCAAAACATTTGTCAATGGAGATCAATTATAGGCATTCGACTTGAGCAGATCGAGGGGTGGAATCAGAATTCGACGATGTTACTTTCAGAACCTCTGGATCACACGGTGTCCGGCCGGATTTTCGGTGCGCAGCTGACCTGCCTCTTTATCGCCCCTACGCGAGGCTGCCCTACCCGGCTCATGGTCAGAGGCCAGCACCAAGAAACAGGACCTATCGCATTAAACAGGGAACGTTTAGGCCAACAGAGGATTTTCGGAGGGAGAGAACGAGTTGAGCTGAAGATTAGCGGCCTGGTTGCAGATGAACGATAGTCCCGTTTTCGCCGCTGGCCCACCCAAGCACGGCATCGGGAAAGCTGAGGCCGAATAGCGAGACGGGGGCAATCGATTTCCCTTCGCTCCAGGTGAGGCCTGCGTCGGTCGTCCGGTACAGCATCCCGCGTTCGCCGACTATCCAGCCTTCTTGCTGACTTGTGAAGCGAACCTTGAGGAGATCAATGACTTTTGTACAGGTCTTGCCGCATGGCAGGGTTTGGTCAACCCATTTGGCTCCGCCGTTTGTCGTCTGAAACAAGGCCCCCGCATTGCCAACCGCCCAGCCGGTCGTGGAATCAGTGAAAAAGACGTCGAACAAGGTCACCGCGTTCTGCGTTTCTTGCGGCGTCCAGGTGGCGCCCCCATCGTCCGTTGAAAGGACGGTGCCCAGGGCACCAACGATCGTGCCCTTCTGATCATTGAGGAAATGTGCCGCATAGAGCGTCGCGGTCGTGCCGCTCACCTGTTCCGCCCAATGCTGGCCACCATCCGTGGTATGGAAGATCGTGCCGCCTCCCCCGACTACCCATCCGACACTTGGATCTATGAAGTAGACTCTGTACAGCGGCTGCTGAGTGTCCAATGATTGGGGAACCCAGGACTCTCCCCCATTCGTCGTATGGCTCAGAAATCCTCCGGCCCCCGTCACCCATCCTGTCAATGAGTCGACAAAGAACACGGACGTTAACAGGGTAGAGGTTCCACTCGTCACTCGCTTCCATTTCCTCCCGCCATCGGAGGTCTTTAGGATTGTTCCTCCTGTTCCTACTGTCCACCCATGCTGGAGCGTACGAAACTGAATGCTCATCAAGGTTGACTTCGTGCTACTCACTTGGGTAGTGACTAAAAGGTTGGAGTCTGTGCTTTCAGCCGATTGAGGAAGCACGACAACCATACCGAGGAGAATGAAGAGTGACGCGAAACCGTTCCAACGCGTAGCGAGAGCGAGATGGACCCAAACCAGCATTATTGATTGGTACTCGCATCAGGCCTGTTATTGTCCCAGTAGCCTGAGTCCGGAAGCCCTTTCGATTCGATGGTGAACGGTCCGGCTTCAAGCGTCAACCATTTCTTCGGCGAGCAACACGTTCCATCGAGAAGCAGGTCCCATGAGCCCCGCCGAACGACCAGCGGGCCGGTCGCCAAGTTATCGAAAAACTCCCCCTTCTTTCCGATCCCATAGAGGTTGCGGTGCGGGACTTTGACCACTATTTCTTCATCGGTCCATGACTGGACCAGTGCAGCGGTGCCGTTGAACAGGACTTCTGTTCGTGACACATTCGAGACGACGTTTGCCTGTTCGCCTGGTTCGTTGATTTCGACGTCAGTTCGCCGCTTGTAGGCTTTCTGGTTCAATCCAAAGTCGGCATGTTCGGCGGTCTTGAGAAATGTCCCGAACCCTCGGCCTTTGATCGTCACCGTGGCATCCAACCCGGCGGTCTGAGGTTCATACGACTCGATGACCGGAGTGACAAGCGTGAAGTCTCCGGCCTCGATCGCGAGGGTCCCTCGCTCGGCACAACAGAGTCCGCCTATATTCGGCGTGTTGGCACCCCGGTACACAACGACCTTGCCGGTTTTCGCGCTGAACGGCACCCAGACATCGATTCGGTCGTCGTTCCAACGATAGATCACCGCCGGCACCCCTCCGATTTCGACTCGATTCTCCCCGGTATTGAAATCCATAAAGTTGTAGGGAGTCGCCCCACTCTCTGAGTAAAACCCAAAGTGCTCGCCGCTGATGCGCAACAACGTCCCGATGGGCGCACTGGTGGGACTCATGGAGGTGACGCGGGGAGCATGAACCGTAAACTGCGCGAGCACTCGTTCTCGCCCCTGATGCCTCAGAGTTAGCGGACCGGACTCCGCGTCGAGCGGGACATGGAAGACGATGACGTCGTCTTTCCATTGGGCGATCGTGGCCGGCCGCCCCCCAATCAATACGGCATCATCCATGAGTTCTTTGGTATTCCCGAACCCCTGGCCGAACAAGACGACCTTCGTACCGACAGGCCCACTGACCGGATCCACTCGAATGGACGGAATCAGTCTCAGCGGAAGGGCATTGCTCACGACATACTCCACCGGAGCACAGCAGGATCCGTCCGGGAGTGGATCAGAGGAGGCCAGCCGAACCACGACATCACCATTCACCGCGTTCGTCGGAATTTCAAGCTCGATCTTGTCGTCTTTCCATCGCTTGGGACGCACCACGACTCCGCCGACCACCACATCATTGACACCAAACATCGTATTCGGGTCTCGAGCTCCCGCGGACAAGCCAAAATGGTGGCCGGTGATCTGAAGCGTAGATCCACGTTCGGCTTCCGCGGGCGTGATAGCCTCAATCCGTGGCATCGCGAGAGTCACAAAGCCGGCGAGCAATTTCTTCTTTCCGATCAACACTTCGACAAAACCGCTAGTCGCCTTGAAGGGAACCTTGATCTCGATTACCTCCGCGTCCCATCGCTGTACCAAAGCCGATACTCCATTGACGGTCACCCTGTTGAACCGGGTCGACTTGAAGGTCCCAAATCCTTTTCCGCTCAGCACCAACGTCGCGCCAGGCGTAACAGACCGAGCAGACAGTTCAATGCCGGTCTTCCCGGCAAACACTGGAGAGATTGTTCCCCCACAGAGGACGACAAGCGAGAGAAAGACCGCTGTGATGACAATTCTGTTCATGGATGGCCTATCGGGAAGGGAAAAGACATACCGGGCATTCGAAACACGACATGCTCAACTTTAACAAGCGATTTTTTTAAGAGTCAAGGTGGACTAGGAGAGGACTTGGACGATCAATTCAATCTCCACCGGGGCGCGGCGCGGCAACTCGGCAGCACCGACGGCGACACGAGCGTGTCGGCCTGCATCGCCGAACAGCGACACGAGCAGATCCGAGGCCCCGTTGAGGACCTGGGGTTGATCCGTAAACCCAGGCGCAGACGCGATATACCCGACCATCTTCACGATTTGCTTCACGCGATCCAGCGATCCGGCGACGCTCCGAATGATACTTAATCCATTCAGCACCGCCACTCTCGCTGCTTCCGCCCCCTGTTCGACTGTGAGATTCTCTCCGAGTTTGCCGGTCATAACAAGCAGGCCATCGCGCGAGGGTAATACACCGGAGAGAAACAGCAAGTCACCCGTCCTGACTACCGGCACATAGTTGGCGACTGGCTTTGGAGGAGCCGGCAATTCTAGACCTAACTGTTTTAGCTGCTGTTCATAAGACATCTCTCGCCTACCCCCTCACTCCTCACCCTTTACCACTACCCTGGCCTGAGCGCATCCAAGAAACTCTCACCAACCGGTAATCGCTCGGCTCGAAGTGCCTCCACAATGGTCTGGCCCGCATCGGCGGCGGTCGATCTACTTCCCAAATCGACGCCTTGGGCCAACTTGGGGCCTGTCACGAAGACCGGAACATACTCTCGAGTGGACGTCCGTCCCGGCAATGAGAAATCTCTCCCATGATCACCCGTCACCATCACCATATCGCCGAGGCGCAACTTCTCGAACAAATCCGGCAGGCGGCGATCAAATTCTTGTACGGTGGTGGCCGACTGTCCGGCATCTTCGGACAGCAGATCCAGGCTGGCACAGATGAGACCGCGAGGCACCCTATTTAACATACCGATCACTTCGTCCAACGCCGCCATCCCCGACGCAACCGGGAGGGCCTTTGTAAACCCGCGCCCACTAAAGAGGTCATAGACCTTTCCGACTCCCATTGCGATCTGGCCGGATCGGCTTACGACATCCAACATCGTCACACCCGGCGGCTCGATGACGAAGTCCTTACGCCCGGCTTGAGGCTGAAGCAGGTCATGCCCGCCGATGACCGGCTGCCCGACGACACGAATGAGCGTCCCCGCATCCTTCACCGCTTTCCGGATCTCGCGACAGCGCTGTTGGAATTCCACCGGCGCCATGAGTGATTCATGCATAGCCACAAAGCACGTATTGCCTCCGTCCGTCCACAGAATAGGCGCTCCGGTGGCCATATGCTCCATACTATGTCGGCGGAGCATCACCCCCATGGGCGAAATGCCTCGGCCGATCGACTTTCTGCCCAAAAGCTGCTCAACGACATCAACGATCTTGGTGGGAACGCCGGAACTGCAGACCGTCTGGGCTTCTTTTTGGACCACGCCGCCGATTTCCCAGTACCCGACGACAGAATCTTTGCCGGGCGATGCGAATCCCAAACGCCCGAAGGAACCATTCGGCTGAGCCATAGTCCGTACACCCTTGATCGGAGCGATATGGCCCAAACCCAGCATCTCAAAATTTGGCACACTCAACCCATCGACCGTCTCGGCCAGATGCACAAGGGTGTTCGCGTCGGCATCGCCGTAGTCGACGCCATCCGGCAACGCACCCACCCCCAGCCCATCGACAACCAACAGAACGACTCGATTAATCATCGGCTCACTATAGCAAATAGTACGTATCCGGTATAGGTACTTCTATCGGAGTCGCCATGACCGGGAAAATCTAGCGGCAGATCGCACGGAGAAAGCGGCCACGTTCTACGAATGCCAAACGCAGGTTGAAGCCATCGCCGGTGGGGAACTCGCGCCTTGTCGCCCGAATCCTGACCTTACCTGGGAAACGCCTCGCGCCATTCGTCGATGATCTTGAGGCTGGCGCTGGTCCCGATCCTATCGGCTCCGGCCTCCAGCATCGCCAGCGTGGTCTTCCAATCGCGAATACCGCCCGACGCCTTCACCTTCGCCCGTCCTGCAACGGTTTCCTTTAGGAGTCGGACATCGTCGACCGTAGCGCCGGCGACACCGAATCCGGTTGAGGTCTTTACATAATCCGCTCCGGCTTCGACGACCAAACAGCAGGCAGTCCGTTTCTCCTGCTGCGTCAGATAGCACGTTTCAAGAATAACCTTGTGCTCGATATTCGGTGTCGCCTTCACAACTTCAGCAATATCGTTCCGCACATGGTCATGATCGCCTGATTTTAGTCGGCTGACGTTCAGGACCATGTCTAAGACCCTCGCGCCGTGAGCCACCGCCTCAACCGCTTCAGCCACTTTGGTGTGTGTGCTGTGCCCCCCTAACGGAAACCCGATGGGAATGCCGACACGAATGCTGGCGCCGGCCACCGCCGCCACCGCCTCATCGATGTAGCAAGGTGGGACGAATATGACCGTGAACCTGTTGGCCTTCGCCTCTTCGCACAACCGAAGCACTTCGACTTTCGTCGCGTCCGGCCTCAATACGGTATGGTCGATCAGAGCAGGGAGGTTCCATCCTGACATCGTTTACGAAACTCCTTCTTCTTGGTGTGTCTGTCTGCCCTCGGGGGCCATCAAGGTCTGCGAATGATTGCCTCGCCTGAAGGGGCGCTTCTGATACTTTTCCACCGCCTTGTTATGTTCTATGAGCGTCGCGGAGAATTGATGTGTCCCGTCGTTCTTCGAGACGAAGTAGAGATTTGCAGAAGGCACGGGGTACAAGGCTGCACGGATCGACTGTGCCCCGGGGTTGGCGATCGGCCCGGGCGGCAGACCGGCCCACCGGTAGGTATTGTAGGGACTGGGGTGAGAGAGATCCTTTTTGTGAAGGTTTCCATCGAAATTCGGCAGGCCGTAGATCACCGTCGGGTCGCTCTGCAGGGGAATATGTTTCTTCATCCGATTATGGAATACGGACGAGATGTGGGGACGTTCGTCTCCGACGCCTGTTTCTT
>JARFPM010000168.1 GCA_030444405.1 Nitrospira sp. | reverse complement strand
GCATCGATGAACGTCCAACGAACGTGTAAGAAGGGGGCGGCTTCTAGCAGAATGGCGAGCGGCACGGCAAACCAGGCAAGTCCCGTGTACCAGCCCCAAACTACAATCACGACACCGAGAAGGAATCGAGGAGGGGTCATAAGGCAGCCAGCTGTGGACCAATTTCCCCAACGGTGAGGACATGTAGCCATTCAGGATGGTTTGCCGGATTCCCTAACTCTTGAATCAACGACTCACCGTCTTCAACGATGATGAGCACCAGAATTGGCAAGCCCAGGCTCAGAAGGCCTTGAATGAATCGTTGACGCAGCTCATTCCAGGCGACCAACACGCAGATGGCGCCGTTGATCATTCCAGCCCGTTGCATGACATGGGCATGCAGCTGAGCAAACGACTCGGGTGGGCTCGGCTGCACACAAGCCAAGACTTCTAGGAGCTGTTCGACCTGGCCGAACCCCCGCCCGGCCGTCACACAGTACGCCTCCTGCCCCACAAACAACAGGTCCACGACTGAATCTTGAGTCTCCAATCCACAGGTGAACGATGCGGCCACGGAGATTGCTTCCTCAAACACCGCCGGCGAATCGGTTGGTCCACAGGTGTCAAGAATCAAGGCATGACGGGCGAGAAATTCTTCTTGGTGTTCCTTTACGAGCGGCCGACCCAAATGAGCCCAGCTCTTCCAATGGATCGAGCGGAGTGGGTCACCCGAGCGGTAGTCCCGTAGCGATAGGAACTCTTGTGACTCGCCCACCGCAGTGACCAACTGCATGCCAGCCTCTTGATATTTTCGGTTTCCAGGCAGAGTCAGCCGTGGAATGGGATAGCGCTGAGGCAGCACCACAAGTGATTGAGGAAGAGCCAGCCGATGAAGCGCGTTCACGAGCGAAAAAGAGGGGTCCGGTCGGCCGAACGTGACGCTAGACCACTGAATGAGCCCACGGCCTGGAGGCCGAACCATCATCGCGACCTCATGCCCTGTCCCTGGCGTTAGGACGGGAAGGCGTTCCTTGGGAATGTCAAGGGACCGTTGCTTGGTTGTGCCCGGTATTTCCTTCCGAATCGTACCTGAAGAGATTGTCGCTTCGTCTATGACCATGCCTTCCGGCAAGACACGGCGGTCTTGGTTGCTCAGATGGAGACGATACATGAAGGGTTCGCCGGCGGTCGCAAACCGCGGCAGGAGTCGGCTCACCCTGACGTTTGGACGAAAAGACAGGCTCTGAAGCCAGGCAAGAAGCAGCAGTGCCGCGATCAGCGCAAACAGCTGATAGGCCATCGATCGGTTCGTGTCCGCGCCTGCCAAGCCTGAAATCAGCAGCGCAACCACCGCCAGTCGACCGGCAACCGTGAAGCGGCGATGTAGCCATCGACCAACAGACGTGTGGAGCGCAGCAGCGGCCGAAAGGAGACGCTGATGTCGGCGTCTGTCCACGTCAGCGAGGAACCGGTGTGGATTTGAGAATATCCTCAACGACCATCGTAGGGCTGGTGCCCGCAAAGCGAGCATGCGGCGCCAGCGTTAACCGGTGCCCGATCATTGGGACAGCCAGCTCTTGGACCTGTTCGGGCATGACGAACCCGGTGTTGTCAATCAGCGCAAGGGCCTGAGCCGCTTTCATCATCATGAGGGAGGCGCGTGGACTACCGCCCATTACCACACCCGCATAGCTTCTTGTCGCGCGTCCGTTCCGTGAGGAGTGCGACTTCCTCCTCCGGGTCGAGATACCCGAGCGTGAGTTGCATGGCAAAGCGGTCCATCTGTGCTTCCGGGAGCGGATAGGTTCCGCGAAACTCGACGGGGTTCTGAGTCGCAATGACAAAAAATAGCGCATCAAGCGGATGGCTGACCCCGTCCACCGTCACTTGGTTCTCGGCCATGGCCTCGAGTAATGCCGACTGCGTGCGCGGAGAGGCGCGGTTGATCTCATCGGCCAATAGAATGTTGGTGAATACCGGACCTGGACGGAATCGGAACGTGTGGTCCTGCTGGCAGAGGACCGAGATCCCGATAATATCGGAGGGTAACAGATCAGGGGTGAATTGAACCCGAGTGAAACGTGCCCCCATCGAGGTGGCGAGGGCTTTGGCCAAGGTCGTCTTCCCCGTTCCAGGGAAATCCTCGAGCAGGACATGGCCCCCGCTGATGAGAGCGGCTAGAAGATAGCGAATGGTCTTTGTTTGTCCTCGAACAATTCCAGCGACAGCGGTAGTGATCTGCTGCACCGTATCGATTGTTGCACTTTGCGACATGGTGCTTCCCTTACATCTCTCACTGCATGAGCAGCTAAAAAAGCTTAGAAGCGGAGTGCCAATCTGTCAAATTCGTGCTGATAGGCAAGCATGTTAGAGAACGGCACATAGGGTGTTTCAGAGAGACAACCCATGACGTTGGTAGCTTAATGCTACAGGGTAGACACATGTCTTGCGAGATGGCACCGGATACTGACCTGCCCCCTTGAACGGTCCACCCTGTAGGTTAGGGGCAGGCCATCTATCGGGCTCAGTTAGAAACAACAATCTAAACAACCGGCCAATACGCTCCGATGCGGGAACATCAAGGCCACGATCTGTGTACGTGGGGACCGGGGTCAGACATGAGTATTGACTTAGTTGGATAACTGTAAGCAGCCGATTCGATGACCCCAAGACCACTGGAGTTGTCCCGACTGCGGCGAGCGTCACGAGCATCAATTCGCCGCCCGTTGGAAA
>JARFPM010000039.1 GCA_030444405.1 Nitrospira sp. | reverse complement strand
CGCCTGCCGGCATTGAGGCGATGTGGAAAAGCCAGACGGCGGCTGAGCGTGGCGAGGCGGTTGCCGGTTTGTGGGACGAGGCCTATGTGGCGAAGCAGTTTATGGCCTCAGGCCTCAGTCTGGCAGTGGTCAAGCGGAATGATCTCGCCATCGAAGTGACCGGTGAACGGAAGGACGTGCTCCTCGCGATTGCCAAGTTGGCGATTTCCCGTTTGCGCTGAAGGCTTGCCGAAGAAGGTTCGTTGCGCGTCTCTGGAGTTCGTTCATCCCGACATGCTACACAGGAACTATGCTTGTGAGGGGCCGATGAGTGCGATGGGCATGTTGATCAGCGGCATTGTGGGCTCGGTCATGTTCCTCATGGCCTTCTTCTCGTTCGCTCAGCGGAACTGGAAAGGCGGCCTGGTCTGGCTGTTTGTCGGCATGGGGTTGATCGCGCTGTTGACTTACTTGGACAAGCCCTGGGCGAATTTGTTTCCGTAAGAGACCGACTCAATGAGTCCCTCCGACCTCAAGGCACAGGGGCGCAAAAAGGTCAGATGCCGTTCAGCCCTTGTATCGAGCAGGTTCTGATCAATGTCTCGGCTTGTGGTGGTGCTCGTCTGCTTGTGCGGCGCCGCCCTTCGTGTTGAGCGGAGTGAAGCGGGCCGCATAGGCTTCCTGTTCCGGTAACCTGAGAAAGACAATGATCCCGGTATCCGGACTAATCGTAAATTCCCCCGTACCCTTCAGCCGGTTGTCGCCGGATGGTTCCAACTCCACCTGAATGTTAGCCTTCTCGTACCCGTGCTGGATGGTAGCCTTGGCTTTCGCTCCCTCAGTAGGGATGGCTTTGTTTGAATGATCCGTCACATACAGAAGCAGCTCTCCGTCCTTGGCGACCAGCTCGAGATGATACGGTCCTGCGGTAAGTGATTGCCCACCGTGGAGGGCCTTCACTGGGTCGGACTGTTTCGCTGAGTGGGCTCCAACCGGAACCGCCCCGAGCAGCGTTGCGCACAGAGCTACGTTCCCCAGCAGATGTTTCATGATCCGTTCTCCTAGAAAGCCAGCTCCATATCTAACTCGACCATCAATGCTTCGGTGGGTGGTGATGGTGATGGGGGCCCGCATCATCCGCGTGAGATGGAGCTTTCTCTCCCTGTCCGCCCTTGGGTTTCAGCGGCATGAAGCGTGCGGCGTAGCCGTCTTGATTCGGCAGCTTCATGAACACAACCACCACGGTACTTGGGGTCAGTGAAAAGGTGCCGGAGCCCATGAGAATATTGCTCCCTACCGGGTGCAAGTTCACCTGCGTCCTTGTTGACCCGTTCTCGATGTTTGCTTTGGCTAAGCCACCGTCGACGCTGATGGCGTTGTCCGCGTGGTCTGTGACGTAGACAGTCAGGTCTCCGTCCTTGGCAACCAACTCCATATGAAAGGGACCGGTCATGCGCAATTGTCCGCCATGGGGCGCCTCAACGGATTCAAAATATTCGTCCGTATGGGCTCCAGCCGGTAGCGACAGACTCAGGGTCATGCCAAATACCAAACCAGCAATCGTCTTATTCATGCTCTGCTCACCTCCTAACGCGTCGACCGCTCAGTGTTGCTGTGTTGATCTGGTGGTCGTGGAAGAATCCATCTGGGTTCCACATTACTCACGGTGCAGAATCGGTGCTACTTGAGCAAGTAGTCTGAAATGAGTGCGGCGAGTTCGGCCGGCTCGACGACTCCTTCGCGAGTGAGTAGTAATTTACCATGCGCGAAGAAATGAGTGGTGGGGTACGTTTCAAACGTGTGGGTCTTCTTGATCTCACGACAGCGGCCCGGCACATGCATCTTGGCTTTACCGATTTTGATCTCGGGGAATTTCGCAGCGGTCGCTTCAAGAATAGGATCGTAGGTCTTGCAGGGCTCGCAGGTGGCAAGGCCATACGCGACGACCGCACCGGCGCTGTCGGTGAATTCTCTGTAGTTGGCGTCGCTGACGTCGAGAACTATTCCGGCCATAAAGTCGCGAAAGTCAAAAGTCTGAAAGTTGGAGAGCCAAAACTTAAGGACTTTCCAACCTTCAGACTCTCTAACTATGGATTAGTTCAGCTTCGAGAGTGCGGCGAGGATCTCCTTATCCTCCCGAGCCGTCTTGATCTCCTGCACCTTCGCATAGGCGACCTTGCCGTTCTTATCGACGATCACCGTCGCGCGCTTAGAGCAGTTAAGCGGCTCAAAATACAAACCGTATGACTTCGCGGTCGTCCGGTGTACGTCCGACAACAAGCGGTGCTTCAGGTCCAACGAATCCGCCCAGGCTTTGTGGGAAAAAAAGCTGTCGCAGCTGATGCCGAACAATTCCGCATTGGCGGACTGGAATTTGGGGAAGTCATCAGTCAGGCACTTGTTTTCACCCTGGCACACAGGGCTCCAATCCAACGGATAGAAGCAGAGCACGACGTTCTTCTTGCCTTTGTAGTCGCTCAACTTCACGTCCTTCTGGTCTTGATCCTTGAGATTAAAGTCCGGTGCTGTATCGCCCACCTTAATTTCTGGTGCCACGTCGCTCATCGCAAACCTCCTTATTAGAACATCTATATGGGTGATGGCTGTACTGAGGTCTCGGATTGGCAGGACCCCACATAAAACATAAACTTTGTAACCTGTGTCTTAAAGGGATGTCAACGGCCCGATAGGCCTAGCATTGCATGTGAATCGATAACATGCTGAGTTATCAACGGACTTAGGAGGTTTGAAGTTCTCGAAATCCCAACATCCGACCGGCTGGTGCAGCGGTGCGGTAGTTCCTGATGTGAATGGTACGGCCGAGCAGAGGAAGGTCGAGCGTTGTTCCAACTTTTGGAGAATGTCCCACTCGCAGCAATTCGCCGGCCGACTCGGTCAGCAATTCCTTCGCCGTGCTGTCGGAAAGTCCTTTCGCCATAAACACTTCAACTTCGTCCAGTCCGAACTTGCTGAGTCCTAGTGAGTAGGACCACACCCGGTCCGGTTGAGAGGTGTCGTCATGGACGATGGACACATGGTCATCCAGAACAAAACTCGCGAGTGTACGGGGCTGCCAGTCCGATGGATTGACGTACGCTTGCGTAATGACGTCATAGGCCGTGCCTTGTGACAAGAGGGTCAGGCAACGGGCCAGTCGTGCGGCCAGTAGGACGGTATCGGGCATATCGCGAGGGGAGGCGATGGACGGTGCAACGGCACCCATGAGGTCATGTTCCCAGGTCAATTGTTTCATCACTTCAGCCACATGACTCATCGGTAGCGGCAGCACCACATGTGCGGACCAAGGCCCGTGCGTCGCCTGCCAGGACTCAGGCGAACCCTCTTCATGGTGGATGGCCAACGGGGCCCCATACTCACGCTCGTACAGAGCCTTGACTTCGTTGGTGACCGGAGCGCTGCCTCGATAGCCGATGAAGTAGAGGGGGGGGCGTTTGGCAGAAGGTTTGGGCGATTTTTTCCGAATCCTCATTCTGACAGCCGTTCCAAAATCACTTTCCCGCTTTCCGCGCCTTGCGGCGGTCTTCCGGATTCAGCAGCCGCTTACGAAGACGAAGGTTCTGTGGGGTGACCTCGACCAACTCATCGGCCCCGATATATTCCAACGCGAATTCCAGCGTCATTTCGCGCGGAGGGGTGAGCACCAAGGCTTCATCGGATCCGGAGGCCCGCATGTTGGAGAGATGCTTTTCCTTGCACACGTTCACATCCAAATCTTCGTCGCGACTGTTTTCGCCGACGACCATCCCCCGGTACACCTCAACTCCAGGGCCGATGAACATGGCGCCCCGCTCCTGGGTCATGAAGATGGCATAGCCTGTACTCGACCCGTCTTCGTACGCGACGAGCGAGCCATGCGGGGTCACGAGGAGGTCTCGCTCTTCCGCCGGTTCGTAGGCCGAGAAGACATGGTGCAGAATGACGGTCCCCCGGGTCTTTGCCAATAGTATGTTTTTGAGCCCCATGATGCCGCGTGTCGGAATGTGGTATTCCAAATGCATCTCACTGGTCCCGACATCGGAGTGAATGAGCCGCATGTGCCGCATTTCACCCCGGCGCTTCCCGAGTTCTTCGATAACCGTTCCCTGATAGGTCTCCGGCACCTGGATAGTCAGCTCCTCGTACGGCTCCATGACTTTGTCGCCCTCGCGATGGACAATGACCTCCGGTTGGGAGACTTGCAGCTCGTATCCTTCCCGTCGCATCTGTTCGATTAACACGGAGAGATGAAGTTCACCTCGTCCCGCTACGAGAAAGCGATCAGCGCTGTCTGTCTCATTGACGCGAAGCGACACATTGGTTTCCAGTTCCTTGAACAGACGTTCACGCAAATGGCGTGACGTCAGGAACTTGCCTTCACGTCCGGCGAAGGGGCTGTTGTTGACGGAGAAGGTCATCTGCACGGTCGGTTCATCAATCGAGACCCGCGGGAGGGCGACGGGACGATCGGCGTCGGCGATGGTATCCCCAATACTCACGTCATCAAGCCCCGCGACTGCGACGATTTCTCCGGCGGCGGCCTGTTCGGTATCGGCCCGTTCCAGGCCTGAATAGACGGCGAGGTCGGACACCTTTCCGGGAATCTGTGCGCCGTTCTTGCCGAGGAGCATGACATTCTGCCGCCGGGCAATTGAACCGGACTGGATCTTGCCGATCCCCATCTTGCCTTTGTAGGAATCTTGCACCAGGGCCAGCACAAGAATCTGGAGTGGGGCATCGACCGTAATGGCTGGGGCAGGGATCTTGTCCAGCACGGTATCGAGCAATGGCGCGATATCCGTTCCCGGTTTGTTGACATCCAGCGTGGCGATTCCTTTAATTGCAGACGTGTAGACGATCGGAAAATCGAGTTGTTCGTCAGTGGCTCCCAGATGAACAAAGAGGTCGAAGGTGCGGTTGACGACGTCGTCGATGACCGCATCCGGCCGATCAATCTTGTTGATGACGACAATGGCTTTGTGCCCAAGCGCCAAGGCTTTCCGCAACACGAAGGTCGTTTGCGGCATGGGCCCTTCTTTCGCATCGACCAAAATCAACACACCATCCACCATCCGGAGCGTGCGTTCCACTTCACCGCCGAAATCGGCATGGCCTGGCGTATCGACAATATTGATCTTCACCCCGTTGTAGATGACGCTGGCGTTTTTGGCCCGGATTGTGATCCCGCGCTCCCGTTCCTGGTCCATCGAATCCATGATGCGTTCGCCCATATCATCAATCTTGCGATGGACGTGAGTTTGGCGGAGCACCGCATCGACTAAGGTTGTTTTGCCGTGATCGACGTGGGCAATGATGGCGATATTGCGGATATCGCTTCGACGGTCCTGAGGGGCGCGTACTGTGGACATAATGACGAGGCTTCCTTGATGACAAAAAAAGACGCCTCGGTAATGAGGCGCAAACTCCACAGTATACTCGAACTGCATTCTCTCACACAAGCTACCGGTCGCGAAATAATATGGAGGGGAGCTTCAGAAGCAGGGAAAGCTGGAAGACCGCAGGGCGGTCTCCTTTACGCCATGGAGGCTACTCTTCACGTCACCGCTCGGTCGAAGTGATGGAGGAGGATGGCTGTGCGTGCTGATCAGGCCTGTTTGAGTTGCGGCTCCTGTTGATTGTTGGGTCTCGGCAAGAACAGTTCGACCGCCTTCATGAGGCGTTCCTGCGAGAAGGGTTTCTTCAAATATTCCGTGGCTCCAAGGTTGGTTGCCTCGATCATCGTTTCTATACGCGTATCGGCGCTGAGTACAATCACCGGAATCCACTGCCATTCCCGCGTCGTTCGAATAGCGCGCAAGACCTCCAGTCCTGACAGGGAGGGCAGAGCAATGTCGAGCAAGACCAAGTCCGGCGGTTCGCTTGTTTCTGTCAGACGTTTCGCGTTCCACCCATCGGGAGCATGCCTGACCATATAGCCGTTGCGTTCCAGGATGAACCGGACCAAGCAGGCGGTGTCGTCATGATCTTCGACCATCAGGACGGTGGGCGCAGGAGAACTATTTGCCTTACCCATAGGGCCTCCTCGATCGTTACGTGTGCTGCTACTCGCGCTCCGAGCCGGAATGCTTTAATTAGGTTGGAAGACTCGCCTCCGCCGCGGGAGGACTCACCGGTACGCGCACAATTGTTCTCAAGCGGCATTGTCGATTGGCTTGTCGTCGCTGACGCCCCGTTGCGTCCGGCGACCCTTGTGAGACGCCTTTAGGTCAGGAGAATCAGGAATGCCCTCTTCCCCTGCAGATTCCGAGGTAGACCCTAGCGCATTTTGTATCTTCTTGAGCAACTCACTCCGGCGGTTGGACTTGGTCAAATAGTCAGTCGCACCTTCGGCGAGAGCTCTCTGGATCTCAGGCTCATAGTTATTGGCGCTCACCATGATGACGGGGACACGTTGCCAGTCAGGATGATGGCGGATGACTCTCAGTAGTTCGAATCCGCTCACATAGGGGATCACCATGTCCAACAAGACGAGCGAGGGAGCGCGCATCGTCTCGATCAAGGTGGTTGCCTGGCGTCCGTCCTTAGCATAGACGACCAAGAAACCTTCCCGTTCCAAGATGCTTTTCAACAGATCAGCCGTATCCTGTTCATCTTCCACGACCAGAACTGTGTTTTTCATGGTCCCCCTCCCTCTTTTCCTAGGACATTAGTTGTAGACCACCTTGACCCGATCTAAGTAAGAACCGAGCGCGTGGAGATTGCCTTCTATGGTCGATGCGTCGCCCGCCTTTGCCGCCTGTTCGATGGCGGCGGCTATTTCGGAGATACGGTCGAAGCCATAGCTCCCACCGGCGCCTTTCATCCCATGCGAGATTCTCCGTACCGTCTCGAAGTCCTGAGCAGTAAGGGCTTCCTGCATGGCCGTCACTTCTTTCCTGCGGTTGGATAGAAACTTCGGAATGAGCGGCTCAAAGGAGGCGTCTATAGACACGAGCTCATTGTCTTGGGCAGCAGGCTGTCTGGATTGCGGTGGTTCCATCTGTGCAGCGTCTCCTCTGTGGTTCAGCCCGAATCTCTCATTGAGAAACTTTGGGTCATCACCGTTGTGCCGGCGGAGTTCGGCACCGCTCCACAGTGCTCACCAGGGTTTCGCGCTTGAACGGCTTCAGTACATAACCCTGAACATTGAGGGAAAGCACCTTGCGGATACGTTGCTCATCAGACACAGCGGTCAACATGATCACCGGCACGTTCTGCCAGTCAGGTGTGGCCCGGATCGTCTCCAGAATCGTGACGCCGCCGACATCCGGTAATTGAATATCCAGCAAGACGAGTGAAGGGGGTGGCATCAAGGCGATCTTATCCAGGGCTTCAGAGCCATCCGCAGCGTGCAAGACCTCATATCCTTTCCCTTCCATGATCAGTTTCACGAGACTTGCCGTGTCTTGTTCGTCTTCGACAAGCAGCAGGAGCGGTTTGTTTCCTGAGGGCTGGTCGTTCATTGAGTGGTCCTTCTCTTAGGCCGCCTGATCTGCTGGTGCGCTCGTATATTGGGTGATGGCCGTGAGTAGGGTCTTTTTCTTGATCGGTTTTGATATATGGGCCGTGCAGCCAACGGACAGGCTCTTGTCCACTTCTTCTTTGAACGCGTTGGCCGTGAGGGCCACGATCGGCGTGGGCGTGCGCTGCTGCTCTTGCTCCCATTGGCGAATGGCCGCGGTCGCCTGGAGACCGTCCATGACAGGCATCTGTATGTCCATGAACACCAAATCGTAGGTTCCTGTGCGGAACTTCTGCAGGGCCACGGCACCGTTCTCCGCCATGTCTAATTGATAGGGGGTCTCTTTCAGAAAGAGGGCGATCACATCACGATTGTCTTCCAAGTCCTCCACCAGCAGAATGCGGTAGGACGGCAGGGGGGCCGACTGCGGATGCGCCGCCGGTAGTTGTCGGGCCGGCGCAGCAGGCGCCTGATTTAGCGCGACGGCCAGTGACTCCAGCAGCCGCTTGCGGCTGACGGGCTTGTAGGCGTAGCTGGCAATGCCCAGTGCGCGTGCGCTCTCTGAGGCCTGTCCCCGCATGTCCGAGGCGTACATGACCAGAGGCAAGGAGGCGTAGTCTTTCCGTTCGCGAACGGCCCGTGCGAGGTCCAGTCCATCCATGCTGGGCATGTGATAGTCCAAGATCGCAAGATCAAAGGGCTGTCCCTCCTGTAGGGCTTGGTCCAACGCCATCAAAGCTGATGGGCCGTCGGTGGCCTCGACTAACGCGGGTCCGAACTGCTTGAGATGTTCACGGACGATCATGCGATTGGTCTCACTGTCATCCACGATGAGGAGGCGACGGTTACGTAGATCAGGGGCGGGCATGGGTGATGCGGTTGGCGGGATAGGGGCCTTCGGAAGGGGTACGACGAACGAGAAGGTGCTGCCGAGACCTTCGGTGCTCTTGACAGTGATATGGCCCCCCATGAGTTCCACCAGGCGTTTGCAAATACTCAAACCCAGTCCGGTGCCGCCGTATTTCCGCGTCGTGGATGAATCGACCTGGGTGAAACTTTCGAAAATCAAATCGACTTTGTCCGCAGGTATCCCGATGCCTGTGTCGGAAACCGAGCAGCGTAACAGGCCGGGATCGGTGGCATCCGGTTCGACGCGTAGAAACACTTCGCCCTGTGACGTAAACTTAATGGCATTGCCTGTGAGGTTGACCAATACCTGGAGCAGGCGCGTAGGGTCCCCCCATACCCAGGTCGGGACGTCCGGATGTACAAAGGCTGCGATTTCAAGCTGCTTAGCGTGGGCGCGGATGGCCATCAATTCGCCGATCTTATCGATGAGATCGTGGATGTCGAAGGCGAGCGATTCAAGTTCCAATTGGCCTGCTTCGATCTTGGAGATGTCCAGGATGTCGTTGATCAAATCAAGCAGGCTCGTCGCGGCGCGGCTGAATCGCCCGACATACTCCTGCTGTTCCTTTGAGAGCGGTGTCTCTTGGAGCAAGTCTGCCATGGCGACGATCGCGTTCATGGGCGTGCGGATCTCATGGCTCATCGTCGCAAGGAATTCGCTCTTGGCGCGTGTGGCGCTGAGGGCGGATTGGCTCGCTTCCAGCAGTTTGATATTCTTCGATGCCAATTCCTGCGCAGTCTCTTTCAACCTCTCCTCAGCCTGCTTGCGGGCGCTAATGTCGACGATGGCCGCCAGGACCTGCATTCCTTCAGGTGTCTTGATCGGGTTGAGCCCGATCTCGAGCGGGAACTCCGAACCGTCCTTGCGGCGGCCATAGAGATCGCGACCTGCGCCCATCGCACGAGCATCAGGGTTGTGAAAGAAGGCGGTGCGCTGACCGGGATGCTGGGATCGGAACCGTTCAGGAAGCAGCATTTCAATGGGATGCCCCACGAGCTCTTGTCGGTCGTACCCGAACCACCGCTCGACCTGGGTATTGACCAGAGTAATGACGCCATCCTGGTTGGCCACGAGCATGCCGCTGGGCGCCGATTCGACGACCTGGCGGAATAGCTCTTCGGCCTGCTTGCGCTCGGTGAGATCGCGCAGGATACCGGTATAGAAGCGGCGTGTGTTGAGACGAGTTTCACTGACGCTCAACTCGAGGGGGAACGTCGAGCCGTCTTTGCGACGGCCCACGACTTCACTCCCGATGCCGATGACCTTCGCGTGACCGGTCTGGTGATAGCGGGCCAAGTACCCATCGTGTTCACTGTGATAGGGTTCCGGCATCAGGCACTTGACGTTCTGGCCGATCAACTCGGCAGCTGTGTACCAGAACAGCCGCTCTGCGGCGGGATTGAAACTCTCAATCGTCCCCCCTTCGTCAATGGTGATGATGCCGTCGACCGCGTTGTCCACGATG
Organism: Nitrospira sp.; assembly: GCA_030444405.1. Classification (GTDB taxonomy): domain Bacteria; phylum Nitrospirota; class Nitrospiria; order Nitrospirales; family Nitrospiraceae; genus Nitrospira_D. Next base: position 15,103 of record JARFPM010000039.1, on the reverse strand, counting down.
GCACGTAGCCGCGTCTCTTGATCCCGAACGGCTCCTTCAGCCTGTTTAACCTGGGTGATGTCATAGTTGATACCGATCATCCGGACCACTTTCTCCCGCTCGTCCTTGAGGACAACGGCGGATGCCTTGATGTGTCGGATGACCCTGTTCGGAAGGACCACGCGAAATTCCGTGTCGAATTGACTTCCTCCCTCGATGGCTGCTTGGAGGGCAGCCTCGGCCTGCGGTCTATCTTCAGGATGGAGCCGGCTGGTCCAGGCTTCATAGGAACCGGGAAAGTTCTCGATGGTGTACCCATAGAGTTCGTACATCTGTTTGTCCCAGACCATCCTATTTTCGGGAATGTAATAGTCCCAGACGCCGATACCGCCCGATTTGGTGGCCAGGTCGAGCCGCTGGATGGTGTCGTTCAGAATCTGCTCAAAAGTCTTCTGCTCGGTAATATCCTGAACGGTGCCCGCCATGCGTTTCGGGCGGCCCTCGATATCGTGTGTCACTCTGCCGCGACACAGAACGTAACGGGACTCCCCGCTTGGGCGAATAATTCTGCAGATCACCTCATAGGGGTGGTTCTGTTCGAGCGTGTCCTCGACGGCCTTGAACACCTTGGCTCGGTCCTCGGGATGGATTGCCTCGCGGAAGGTATCGACCGTGGGCCTGATCGCGTGAGGCGAATAGCCGAAGATCCGGAATTGCTCATCCGACCAGGTCTCGATTCCCGTGTCCACGTCCCATTCCCAACTCCCGACATGGGCAAGCGCCTGAGCCTGAGCCAGGCTTTCCTGATCGGCCTGAAGCTGACGCTGTGCAGTGACGCGCCCTGTCACATCGCGACAGGTGCACATGAGCCAGTGATCAGGATCATGCCCCTCCTGGGAGAGGACGAGTGAAATTTCAACGAAGATCTCATGACCAGACTTTGTGCGGCCTTGGACCTCGCCGGCCCACCGTCCGACATTCAACAGTATCGGGAAATACTGTTGTTCGATCTCGGCGATCCACTTGGGTGTATACAATGTTTTCCACGAGCGGCCGATCAACTCTTGTGGCCTATATCCGTAGATGGCGGCATGCGCCGGGTTCATGTAGGTAAAGCAGCCTTCCTTGTCCAAAAATGCCAGGCCCTCCAACCCGTGATCGATCGCACGAATAATGTCGGCCTTTGACCGTTCGCTCTTCTTGTGCATTGCAAGGCTACGTTCGAGTTCGTGCTGACGCCTCCGTAGCTCAAGCTGATTGACGACTTGCCGTCCTAAAATACGGAGTGCGATCATTTGATCCGGAGTCAACTGTTTGGGGACCCGATCGATCACGCAGAGGGTGCCCAGCCCATGGCCGGCCGGTGTCACGAGGGGCATTCCGGCATAGAAGCGAATGTGCGGGTCCGCAGCAACGAGAGGATTGTCGGCGAAGCGGTTGTCTTGAGTGGCATCCGGTATCACGAACAGATCGTTGCCATGGATCGCGTGGGCACAGAACGCCATGTCGCGCGAGGTTTCCTGGGCCTCGATGCCCACCTTCGCTTTGAACCACTGGCGATGGGTGTCGACGAGGCTGACCAGCGCAATCGGTGTCCCGCAGATCTGGGCGGCCAGCGCGGTCAACTCGTCGAAGGCCTCTTCCGGTGGGGTGTCGAGGACTTGGTATTGGTGTAAGTCGCTAAGGCGGGACGCTTCGTTCTCAGGTAGGGGCGCACTCTGCATTGCTCGCTCTTTCTTCGCTACTTGGCCCTCGATGTGTCTCGATCTTGTGCGGGCCCTCGTACCGCTGCTAAGAGAATCGGTGTGGCGGTGGAGGAGGTGTTGCTACGCCACTATGTGTCTGAACTAATCGGCATTTAGGGTGGGAAACTTTAAAGAGCAGAACCCGGGAGAGGCCGAAGGGCTGCGCTCGATCGGCATCTTGCTTGAGTTTTGAGAGGGCGCATTGTAAGGTTTTCCAGCCTCATAGATCGGACTTCCTCAGGAGTAAATTCTAATGCCAGGCGATGAACGCTTCGTCGAAATTCAGGAACGGTCACGTCACCGCCTGCGCCGATGGCAGATCATTCTGATCGGGCTGGTGGCTGTCACCATTGTGGGCGCCACGACGGTGGCCGGAATCATCTGGCACTTTTCCCAAGATCTTCCATCGCTCGACCTGCTCCAAAACTACCAACCGAGTTTGGTCACCACCGTCTATTCGGATGATCGCCAACCCATCGGCCAGTTCTTTATCGAGCGACGTATTCTGACTCCACTCCCGGAGATTCCCAAGACGCTGACCCAGGCCATCATTGCGACAGAGGACGCACGATTTTTCGAACATCCTGGGTTGGACTTTATCGGGATGCTGCGGGCGGCCTGGACGAACATTCGCCATGGAGGGAGGAAAGTCGAAGGAGCCAGCACGATCACACAACAATTGGCTCGTTCGCTCTTTCTTTCGTCTGAACGGTCCTATGAGAGGAAAATTCGCGAACTCGTCCTGGCCTACAAGATGGAGGTCGTGTCGGGGAAAGAACAGATCCTCGAAACCTACCTGAATCAAATCTACTTCGGACAAGGGGCCTATGGCGTGGGCTCAGCCGCTCATTCCTATTTCGGGAAAGACATCCGATCCCTAAACCTGGCTGAATCCGCCTTCTTAGCCGGTCTGCCGAAATCGCCCAGCCGGTTTTCCCCGTTCAGCGCCTATGAATTGGCGAAGAATCGTCAAGAGCACGTTCTCGCTCGAATGGAGGAGGTGGGGTTTATCACTGCAGCGGAACGGGAAGCGGCCGCCCGTGAGAAACTGAATTTCCAGCGACCTGGGAGCGAGCATCTTGCCCCGTACTTCGTTGAATACGTCCGTCAACAGCTCGTGGCGAAGTACGGGGAGTCGATGGTGTACAAGGGCGGTCTCCAGATTTACACGACCTTGAATCTGGAGATGCAAAAAGCGGCGGAGGCTGTGTTCTTGAACGGAGTTCGCGAACTCGACAAACGGGAAGGGTGGCGAGGGCCTCGGCGAACCGTGGATTTGGCAACCTTCCAGCCCTCCGCCCTGACCCAGGGGGATCAGATGCTCAAACCCGGGTATCTGGGTGAAGGGGTCGTCTTAAAGGTTGCGAAGGATCATTACGTGGTTCAAGTGGGAGCGTTCGCCGCGAAGCTGGCCTTTGATGACATGGCTTGGGCCAAGCGGATTCTCAAGGGGTCGGATCCCACCGTGGATTTCGTGGTGAATCCGAATATCAAGTCACTCCTGAAGCCGGGGGATGTCATAGAAATCGGCGTGAAAAAGCTCACCAAAGATGGAGTGCAACTCACACTGGAGCAGACACCGATCGTCGACGGGGGCTTGATTGCCATCGATCCGAAAACGGGCGCAATTCGGGCGATGGTGGGTGGCTATAACTTCTCCCGCAGCGAATACAATCGTGCGGTCCAGGCGCATCGACAACCTGGGTCAGCGTTTAAGCCGCTGATCTATGCCACGGCTATGAGCCAGGGGTTGAGCCCTGCCACGCAGATCCTCGATGCCCCGGTCGTCTATGAGCAGGAAGAGGACGACAAGATTTGGAAACCGGAGAACTATGGCCGGAAGTTTCACGGCATGGTGAGTCTGCGGGATGCGCTGGCTCAGTCGCACAATCTTGCGACGGTTCGGTTATTGGACAAGGTCGGCGTGAAAAACGTGATCGAGTTCTCGCGTACCGTCGGGGTCACGAGTCCGCTTCCTGCGGATCTGTCCCTTGGGCTCGGCACATCGTCGGTCGGTTTGATGGAGTTGACCTCGGTCTATGGGGTGTTTTTGAACCAGGGGAGTCGAGTGGAACCCTTTGCCGTCAAATCGGTCAAAGATAACGTGGGCAAGGCGCTCGAAGTGACGGAGCCCGAGTCTCATGACGTCATCACCAAAGAGACCGCCTATTTGATTACCAATATGATGGAAGATGTCGTGCGGAAGGGAACCGGGCAGGCAGCGAAGGTTCTGGGGCGCCCGATCGCCGGGAAAACCGGCACGACGAACGACTACATCAATGCTTGGTTTATCGGCGGGACGCCGAACCTGGTCACCGGTGTGTACGTGGGATTTGATGACCGTCGCTCGCTCGGAGAGAGTGAGACGGGAGCCCGGGCAGCCCTGCCGATTTGGACGGCATTCATGAAAGAGGCCCTCAAACAGCTTCCCGTCATACCGTTCGAAATCCCCGACGGGGTGACCTTTGTGAAGGTCGATTCCTCGACAGGGCTTCTGGAATCGGAACAAGAGGGAGAAGGGCAGCAGGGAACGGTCGAGCTCTTTACGAAAGGGAGTGAACCTACCCAGGCGGCGCAGCGTCGGCTCGATCCGACGGATTTCTACAAGTTGGACCAAATTCCCGAGGGGCAACCGAGCGGAGACGGAAATTTGTAACGGCTCAGACTACGTCTTCGAGTCCTGATACTCCTCGTGCCACGCCATCTGAATCGTTTCCAGGATCTTCTCGTTCGATTTCTTGGGATCGTCCCTAAATTCCGGCAGCGCAACGATCCACGTGTGCATATCGGTGAAGCGCACGGTCAGCGGATCTATCTCCGGGTATTCTTCTACGAGCCGTATGGCGATCTCTTCTGAATCTTGCCATTTCAGGTCCATTTTCTCCTCGTCTCGTGTTTCGGTCACGTCACCTCGGATACGGTCTTCCCGTGCAAACTTTTCTTGAGAGAATCGTTCAGCATCACGACGTTGAGGTTTTTGGCTGCCTGTTCAAGGTCTGCCATGCGTGCACGGATCACCCGGGGATCCATCCCGTCTTTTGCGGCAGCCACCTGCGACAACGCGGTGCGGATACCATCAGCTTCCTCATGTGTCACCAGACGTCCTGCTTCAGCGAGTGATTTCTCGGTCGTTTTTATCAAGGCCTCGGCGTCCAATCGGGCCTCGATGAGTTTGCGCGCATTGACATCCTCCGCCGCAAACTTGAACGAGTCTTCGATCATCCTCTCTACTTCCGTGTCGGACAACCCGTAGGAGGGTTTGACCTCGATCGATTGGCTTTGCCCAGTCCGCATATCCGTCGCCGTGACGCTCAAGATTCCGTTGGCGTCGATCAAAAAGGTTACCTCGATACGCGGCACGCCGGCCGGGAGGGGCGGCACTTTCAGGCGGAATCGTGCCAAGCTCCGGTTGTCTTTGACGAGTTCGCGCTCACCTTGCAGGATGTGAATGTCTACTCCGGTCTGACCGTCGACATAGGTCGTGAACATTTCCTTGGCGCTTGCCGGGATGGTCGTGTTTCGGCGGATCAAGCTGCTCATGACCCCGCCCATCGTTTCGATGCCAAGAGACAAGGGTGTCACGTCCAACAGCAACATGTCTGTCGTTCCGCCGCTCAGAATATCGGCTTGGACCGCCGCCCCAAGCGCGACGACTTCGTCCGGGTTCAAGTGACAATGTGGTTGCTTTCCGAACAATGTCTCCACGCGTTGCCGAACCAAGGGGATACGGGTGGAGCCGCCCACCAATACAACTTCGTCGATGTCTTTTGGAGTAAGCCCGGCGTCTTTTAACGCGATGCGACAGGGCGCTAAGGTACGTTCGATGACGCCCACCACCAGGGACTCGAGCTGATCGCGCGTCAGCTCTCTGGTGAAGCGTCCTTTGTCTTCCGGTAACTCAATTGTGATCTCGGTCTTGAGATCATCAGAAAGGCGTATCTTGGCCCCTTCCGCTTCCAACCGGACAGTCTGCATATAATCGGGATAGCTGCCGACGTCGATCCCGTGCCGGTCTCGGATTTCTGCAATAAAGAGATCGACCAGCAAGCGATCGAGATCATCTCCGCCAAGGTGTGTATCGCCGTTTGTGGCCAACACCTCAAAGATGCCCTCTTTCAACTTCAGTATCGAGATATCGAATGTCCCGCCACCGAAGTCATAGACGGCGATCGTCCCTTGCGTTTTTTCTTGAAGCCCGTAGGCCAGCGAGGCGGCGGTCGGCTCGTTGATGATGCGCAACACCTCCAACCCGGCAATGAGGCCGGCATCTTTGGTGGCCTGCCGCTGGCTGTCGTTGAAGTAGGCCGGCACGGTAATGACGGCCTTTGTGATGCTTTCGCCGAGGTAGGCCTCCGCGCGCAGCTTCAGTTCCTTGAGGATCATGGCGGAGATCTGTGGCGGTGAATAGCTCTTCTGGCCAAGCCGGATCCGGATCACACCACCGGTCTCAGCGACATTGTACGGAAAGTAGGCCAGCTCGTTCTGGACATCGGCCAGCCCCTTGCCCATGAAGCGCTTCACGGAGTAGACCGTACGTTCCGGATTTCTCGTTAAATGTTCTTTGGCCGAATCTCCAACAATCAATCCATTGTCCGTCAAGGCAACAACCGAAGGCACCATCGTCCGACCCTTGCGGTCCGGGACGACACAGGGCTGCCCATCCTTCATGTACGCAACCAGCGAATTTGTTGTGCCGAGGTCGATGCCGACTATGCGTGCCATATCAAAGATGCTGAAAAAGAGTTTCTCAGGCGATTGTTGCAGCCAGGTCGTTGACGATGTTGTTGATATATGTCCGATGTGACAGTAGATCGCGCATCTGCTTCAGGATTCTGTCCCGTTCCACCCTCGCCAGGCTCGTGGCTTCTCCAGCGTCTTGTAGCTTGTCCCAGTCGGCAAACAACTGCCGAAGTTGAGATTCCATCTCTTCCTTGCGTCGCTCTAACGCCTCCTGTTCAGTCTGGAGTGTGGCGCGGAGTCGGTGGCCCTGATCCGAATCACGATCCGATGTCCGGTACTCCTCCAGGGTATCTTGTAGTGCCAGAATCTCTTCAAAGAGATCAGCTGGCGGGGAGGTTCTAATGTCTTTGACCGAGCCGGTTTCTAGGGCCAATAGGTATTCTGCTCGTCGAATGGGGTCACGGAGCGTGCGATAGGCAGTATTAAGGACAGCGGCATTGCTGAGGCTGATGGTCTGTTCGGCCTTGCTCTTGGCCTGATAAAAGTCTGGATGGAATGTCCGGCTCAGCTCGTAGAACTTGGCCTCCAGTTTCTGTGGGTCGAGCGTGAGGCGCCGTGGAAACCCAAGGCAGGTGAAATAGTCGGTTTCTTTTGAAACCGGCTGGACTTTCACGCAACGTTCACAGAAGTATTCCCCCGTCACTTCTGACTGACAGTGCCAGCACATGCTCCGGGCCATCTGCAGCTGACGACGAGTATCGGGATGGGTAGATGTTTGATTGTTATCCATGAGCAAAAACGGGCATGATGTGCACCATGCCCGGTCGGTATCTTCAGTGGGTTTCGAATCAAGCCGAGAACGATTCTCCGCAGCCGCAGGTCTTATTGGCGTTCGGGTTAAGAAACTTAAAGTTTCCGCCCATCATGTCTTTTTGATAATCCAATTGGGTGCCTTGGAGATAGATGGCGCTCTTGGCGTCGATGATCACTTTGACACCGTCGATCTCATACACTTGGTCATACTGGCCGATCTTGTCATCGAAATTGATCGTATAGCTCAAGCCCGAACAGCCTCCTCCTTTGACGCCGAGGCGAAGTCCGCCTTCCTCAATGCCTTGTACGTTGATGAGCCGTTTGACTTCTTTCAAGGCTGCGTCCGTGAGCGAGATGATCGGAGCCTGAGTCTCGACATTCGTTGTGTCCATGAGGCGCTCCCTTCGTGGCTGTTACTTGGTGCCGGCCGGTTGCCCGTCTGCCTTCTTCTGATAATCGGCCAATGCGGCTTTGATGGCATCTTCCGCGAGGACCGAGCAATGAATTTTCACTGGTGGAAGATTCAGCTCCTGTACGATGTCCGTATTCTTGATCTTCTGGGCTTCTTCCAAGGTCTTGCCCTTGAGCCATTCGGTGGCCAGACTGGAACTGGCGATCGCAGACCCGCAACCGAAGGTCTTGAACTTCGCATCCACGATCGTGTCGTTCTGGACCTTGATCTGCAGCTTCATCACGTCACCGCACTCAGGGGCTCCCACCATGCCTGTGCCCACGTCTGCATCGTCCTTCTTAAAGCTTCCCATGTTGCGGGGATTGTTGAAATGATCGACGACTTTATCACTGTATGCCATAGTACCCTCCGAAATTTACGATTGTATCTTGTATCTCAGTTAGTGCGCCGCCCACTGAACAGACTTCAGGTCTACGCCTTCTTTCGCCATTTCATAGAGCGGGGACATTTCCCGCAACTTGGTGACGACCTCAATAACCTTCTTGGTCGTATAGTCAATCTCATCGTCGGTATTGAAACGGCCCAAGCCGAAGCGGATCGAGGAGTGGGCGAGTTCCGTCCCGACGCCGAGTGCGCGCAACACATACGAGGGTTCCAGTGTGGCTGACGTGCAGGCCGAACCGGACGAGAGCGCGATGTCCTTCATGCCCATGAGCAGAGACTCCCCTTCGACGTAGGCAAACGAAATGTTGAGGTTGCCCGGTAAACGGTTCGTCGGGTGGCCGTTGAGGTAGCTTTCCTCAAGCGCCGCCATAATGTCGGCCTGAAGGCGGTCACGCATTTTGGTCAGCCGCGCTGCTTCCGAGGTCATCTCCTGCTCGCAGAGTTCACAAGCCTTTCCGAATCCGACGATCAGCGGAACCGGTAAGGTGCCGGACCGCATGCCGCGTTCATGACCCCCTCCGTCCATTTGGGCCGCGATCCGAACGCGTGGATTTCTCTTCCTGACATAGAGTGCCCCGACTCCCTTGGGACCGTAGATCTTGTGGGATGTGAAGGACATGAGATCAATGCCCATCGCTTGTACATCGACGGGAATCTTGCCGACGCCTTGTGTGGCATCGCAATGAAACAAGACGCCTTTCGCTTTGGCAATCTTACCGATTTCCTGGATAGGGTTAATCGTGCCGATTTCGTTGTTGGCCAGCATGATCGAGATCAGGATCGTCTTGTCGGTGATGGCATTCTGCACGTCTTGTGGGCTCACCATGCCGTATTTATCGACCGGCAGATAGGTCACGGTCGCCAGCCCTTTGGCTTCGAGGGACTTGGCTGTGTCGAGGACAGCTCGATGCTCCGTGGACGACGTGATGATGTGGGTGCCTTTTTCCTTGTACATTTCCAAGACGCCCTTCAGCGCCAGGTTGTCCGATTCAGTAGCGCCGCTCGTGAAGACGATTTCTTTTGAGTCGGCCTTGATGAGCTTTGCAATCTGTTTCCGGGCTTGTTCCACTGCTTCTTCCGCTTCCCAGCCAAACGCGTGGTTGCGACTGGCGGCGTTGCCGAACTTCTCGACGAAATACGGGAGCATCGCCTCCAAAACTCGCGGATCCATGGGAGTGGTGGAATGGTTATCGAGGAAAATAGGAAGCTTCATCGTTCAACTCCTTGTGCTGAGGGAGACTGAATCGTGATAAGGGGTGTGCCGCCGAGCATATCTTCCAACGTCATGTTGCTCAGTAACTGGTAGATGCTGTCTTGGACTTTCAGCAGCGGCGTGCGGATATTACAGTGCTCACGCTGCATGCAAAATTCTCCCTCTTTTTCGTGTGAGCAGTCGGTGATACCTAATGGGCCCTCTATGCTCTCTAGAATCTGCGCGATGGTGATCTGTCTGGCGCTCCGAGCCAGGAGATAGCCTCCTTTGGGACCGTTGTGGCTTTCGATCATGCCGTTCTTTGAGAGAACCTGGAGGACCTTTGCCAGCAACTCCGGCGGAATGTTGTATTCCTCGGCGATCTCTTTCGTATTCACAACGCGGCCCGGAGTAACGTCGCCGAACTGGACTGAGGCAATGTGCTGGAGCGCCATCAGTGCGTAATCAGCTTTTTTTGAAATCTTCAACATAACTATTGCCGATCTATTAGATCGGAGACTATAATGATCTCCGATCAATATGGTCGTACTAAGAGTAGCACGCACGTTTCTCAGGTGTCAATACATGAACGGGATCTATTACCGATTCAGAAAGGAACAAGTACATGGGCGGGACGAACCCATATATTGAGAAAGTCGATTACGAACTCCCCAAAACTTCTTATGCGGTCACTTTTATCCAGCCGAATGGAAGTTCGACCACAGTCCCAGTCGATCCTGAAAAGATTCCCTATGGTCCCACTGGACTTCCAGGTAGCATTTTAGATATCGCGATGGGACACGGCGTGGATTTAGAACATGTGTGTGGCGGGGTGTGCGCCTGCTCGACCTGTCATGTGATCGTGAAACAGGGGCTGGAAACCTGCAATGAAGGCACGGACGATGAGTACGATCAGTTGGATGAGGCTCCCATGACGACGTTACAGTCTCGTCTGGGATGCCAATGTGTGCCGAACGGAACCAAGGATATCGTCGTCGAAATTCCAGCCGTCAATAAAAATCTCGTGCGGGAGGGGCACTAAGGGGCGTGATTTCCCACACGGTATTCGTCAATAGCTTCGGCGTATTCTGCGTATTCTGAATGAACACTGCAGACCGACCGTTCTAATCGTACGTCTCTATCTTCACTTCCTTTCGGGCGTAACCTCCATCCGTAAAATATGCAAGCAGGGGACGGACGAACGCTTTGGTTCCACAAATCATGGGAACGACTTTTGGCTGTCCTTTGACCAGCGGCGTGAGCATGGACAAGGCCTTTTCCACCGCTTCCGCCTCCCCGTTCTGAGCGACCAGCGGAAGATAGCGGAAAGAGGGAAGTTGCATGCCCATGGTAAGCCATTCCTGATGGAACAAGACCTCATCTTCGTTGGGTGCCGCGGCGATCAATAAGACAGGAGTTTGAATTTTTGAAAAAAACATCTCCTTGAGGAGGCATCGCACTGGGACAAGACCGGTGTAGCGCGCTATCAGCAGCAGCTCTCGATCGAGTGGTTGAGGTAACACGAATTTTCCGTAGGGGCCTGACAAGAGAACCTCATCTCCAGACCTCAACTCATAGAGATAATTGGAACCCAGTCCACCGGGGACACGATCAAATACCAGCGTTAACTCCCCATACGGCGACGGCGGGTCAGCGATAGAGTACGCACGATTGAGCGGGGGCTTCGGCCCGACAGGTAATTTGAGGGAGACCCACTGACCCGGCTGAAAGGAAATCTTGCTGGTCTTGGGTTTGACTACGAGTTGGCGGACGTGGGGTGTGAGATCGGTGACCGCCAGTACCGTGGCAGGTTGCGTGAGTTCCGCCATGATCGACTCGCGGCACCGTCATAGCAGAAGCCGTCAGCAGATGGAAGTGGCATGGCGATGTACAAGGATTTTCACAGCATGGTATAGATGGTCGGTCTGTTGTGCTTGAAGAAGGGACGGCACTGTCATGAGTCAGGTTCGCGTCCGGTTTGCCCCCAGTCCTACGGGGTTTCTCCATATAGGAGGAGTGCGTACGGCTCTGTTCAATTGGCTCTTTGCGCGCCAGCAACAGGGTGTATTTATCCTTCGCATTGAAGATACCGATCAAAGTCGCTCGACGGATGAATCGATTCAAGCCATCCTACAGGGCATGAAATGGGTCGGGCTCGATTGGGATGAAGGGCCATTCCGCCAAACAGAGCGGATGGATCTGTATCGCAGCCATGCCATGAAGTTGTTTGAGACGGGGCATGCGTACTGGTGTGTGTGTAAGGCGGAAGAGTTGGAGGCCCGGCGAAAAGAAGCGGAAGCCAAAGGACTCTCACCTCGCTACGACGGCCGCTGTCGCAATTTACGGATCACCAATCCGCCTGGAGATGCCGCACTTCGATTCAAGGCCCCACAAGAGGGGCAGACGGTGATCGATGACCTCATCAAGGGAAAGGTCGTCTTTGACAATACCGTGGTGGACGATTTGATCATTTTGAGATCAAACGGGTATCCGACCTATAACTTTTCCGTCGTGGTTGATGATGCCTTGATGGGCATCACACACGTTGTACGTGGAGACGACCACCTGACCAACACGCCACGCCAGATTCCAATCTTTGAAGCCCTGGGGTTTGCCGTTCCGCGCTTCGGGCATCTGCCGATGATATTAGGGGCAGATAAAACCCGGCTCTCTAAACGCCACGGTGCCACCTCGATCATGGCCTATAGGGACATGGGATATCTCCCCGAGGCCATGGTCAATTACCTGGTTCGACTCGGGTGGTCGCACGGGGATCAAGAGCTCTTTACTCGCCAGGAACTGATCGACAAGTTCTCTTGGGGTCACGTGCAAAAGTCGGCGGCTGTTTTTAATCCAGACAAGTTACTATGGATGAATGCCGAATACATCAAAACCAGTCCCCCAGCCCAAGTGGCCCAGGCGCTGGTGCCATTGTTGGAACAAGATGGGTTGAAGCAGGAAGTCGAGGCGGTCTCAGGCAAGTGGCTCGCACAGCTGGTGGTCTTAGTGAAGGAGCGGGCCAAGACATTGGTCGAAATGGTGGATTGGGTCAGGCCGTATTTTGGGCAAGGGGCCACGTTCGAGGTGGAAGCAGCTAAGAAATTTCTCACACCAACAACCGCGCCGTTGCTTCAGAAGCTTCTGACACGATTCGAGGTGCTTCCTAGTTTTTCCAAACAGGTGTGGGAAGACAGTTTTAAAAAGCTTGTCGAGGAAGAAGGCATCAAGATGGGTGCGTTAGCCCAGCCAGTTCGTGTCGCCTTGACCGGACGGACAGCAAGCCCGGGACTCTTTGAGGTGATGGAAGTCCTAGGTCGAGACCGGACTCTGTTTCGCCTGCGAAAAGGGGTTGAGCGTGCTTCTCTACAATGAGGAGATTCTCCTGCCAAACCCGCGTCGATCTTGACGGAAATGCGATTGATATATTACTGTGAATCCCGGTTGGGGGATCGTCTAGCGGTAGGACGTCAGTCTCTGGATCTGACTACCTAGGTTCGATTCCTAGTCCCCCAGCCAAAATTTTCTTTCTAGTCCCATTCCCAGGCATTACTTCCGTACCGCGCTGGGGGATCGTCTAGCGGTAGGACGCCGGCCTTTGGAGCCGGCTACCTAGGTTCGATTCCTAGTCCCCCAGCCATTTCTCTACCAAGAGATGTCCGACCTGGTTCTTAATCCATCGACGTCATATCGATCACGAACCGGTAGCGCACGTCGCCCCGGAGGACCCGTTCATAGGCTTCATTAACTTGTTGAATCGGGATCAACTCGATATCCGACTCGATTTGATGCTGTGCGCAGAAGTCGAGCATTTTTTGCGTTTCTTTGATCCCGCCGATAAGAGAGCCTGCCAGGCGCCGCCGTTTGAAAATGAGCGAAAAGGCCTGGACCGGAGTCGGCGCTTCGGGTGCGCCTACCAGGATCATGGTGCCATCGGTCTTCACGAGATTCAAATAGGCGTTGTAATCATGTGGAGCCGAGACTGTGTCGAGGATGTAGTGAAAGTACCCCTGGAGCTTGGTAAAGGTCTGAGGGTTGGATGTCACGGCAAAGTTTGCAGCGCCCAGCCGCTTCGCGTCCTCCCGTTTATTCTCCGATGTGCTTAACACCGTGACCTCGGTTCCCATCGCCTTGGCGATTTTCACCGCCATGTGGCCGAGGCCTCCGAGGCCGACGACGGCGAGTTTGTGATAACGCCCGACGCCCCACTGACGCAGGGGAGAGTAGGTCGTAATCCCTGCACAGAGCAGCGGGGCCGCTCCCGCCGGTGAGAGCGCCGAGGGAATTCGGAGGACATAGTTCTCGTCTACCCACGAAGCAGCCGACGCCGGCTCGATCACCAACCTTGAAGGTTGTCACGGACGTGCCGATCTGTGTGACTGTGCCGACGATCTCATGGCCCGGCACCATTGGAAACAGGGAGATGCCCCACTCGTTACGGGCCTGGTGGATATCGGAATGGCAGATGCCGCAATGCGAGATCGCGATCAGGACGTCGTGCGGACCGACGTCTCGTCGTTCGAAGGAAAAGGGCTGCAATCTCTCTTTGGCGGCCATCGCCGCATAGCCTTTGGTCGGGATCATGGAAGGTTCTCCTTCGAGAGGTGAGCAAAAAATGTGAGCTTAGCAAGTTCACTCCAACTTGCCAATAGTGAAGAAATCGGACCCTGTTTATGAACAGCAATGATCGATCACTGCGTGGACCGTGCGAGATTTAGCTTGGTGAGGTGGAGCATGACCCTGTCGCTCCAGGAAACGGGCGCTCGGTCGGCGGGCCGCTCTCAACTTCCCGTGAGGTCTTCGCCCTGGTGATCTGACAACGCTCCGAACAGAATGGACGCCAGGGATTTGCGTCCCAAGTTGTGGGTTGGTGGCACAGGGGACAGGTCATGGGCGAAGTGTAACGTCGGAACCGAATGAAGTACAGTCGTTGGAACGCCGGTTAATCTTGAGGCACTGATCGTGGCCGAGCGATCTGGAGCAACCGCTGCAACCGGCTTCGATCCAACTCCGTGAGGCGTAAGAACTCAACACCGAACTCGCCATGATTCGCCCATCGAACCGTGGCAGAATGGACGGTGATCGGGACAGCCAGGTCTGTCGCGTGAATGAGGAGCTTGACTCCGGTTCCGGGTGAAATCGAGGCCGTGCTGGTCACCGCACAGCCGCCGGCGGAAATGTCGAACATCGTCCCATGGCGGATTTCCGTGCGGCCAGTCATGGAGAAAAGGACGCGCAGTTCAATGGGGATTCGTGGATGTTCTCGGCATTCGATCATGGCTCTGCACGCTGAAGCCTACCGTTGTGTCAGTGCTATCCCGGCTCGCCGTTCCTCCAGAAATAGTATAGATCTTCTGGTTCCCGGTGACACGCATTGAGCAAGAATCCACGTGTCGGTCATTTCGAATGTCGAGCCGAACGAGTGTCACCGCGAGGGGGCTTGCTGGGTTTTCTCAATCTTGGCCCACGCATCTTTGAGAGACACAGTTCGGTTGAAAACCAAAGCCTCTGGTGATGAATCGGGATCGACACAAAAGTATCCCTGCCGCTCGAATTGGAAGCGGGAACCTGGCGCAGCCGAACGAAGGCTTGGCTCGACCAAGCAGCCGGTCAGCAGTTCAAGCGACTGAGGATTCAACGACTGGGTCCAGTCCCGATCAACTGGAGTCTTGGCCTGGTCGGTGAGAAGCAACGGGTGATAGAGACGGATGGCTGCCGTGGCTGCATGTGACGCCGACACCCAATGAATGGTAGCTTTCACCTTACGCTGTTCCTGCGACGATCCGCTTCTGGTCTCAGGGTCGTAGGTGCAACGCAGTTCGGTGACCGCACCGGTGTGAG